>NZ_CAWNZT010000228.1:0-7054 GCF_963878965.1 Aeromonas sp. HMWF015
CCCCCAAGAGCACCGGACGGGAGATGTTTACCCTCGATTGGCTCGATGGGGAGCTGGCAGGCACTTCATACGCCCCCGTGGATGTGCAGCGCACCCTGCAGGCGCTCACCTGCCACAGCATCGCCCGCCAACTGCCCGCCCGGCCCGAGTCAGTCGGTGCCAGCCAGCCGAAAGCCGAGCTGTTTGTCTGCGGCGGCGGCGCCCATAACGCCCCCTTGCTGAAGGAGCTGGCCAGCCTGCTGCCTGCATGGCGCATCGCCAGCACTGCCGAGCTGGGCCTTGCCCCCGACTGGGTGGAAGGCGCTGCCTTTGCCTGGCTGGCCATGTGTTTTGTTCACCGCAAGCCGGGTAACCTGCCCGCCGTCACCGGCGCCAGCCGTCCGGCTGTGCTGGGGGCGCTTTATCCCGCCTGAGTGATGACAAGGGGGCTGCGGATCAGTGTGCCCCCTTGAACAGACGCACAACCTGTTGCCGGAACGGTGCAAACAGCGGGGGCTTTGGCGGCTCCAGATTGATATGGCGCCGCCCGGCACGGGTTTCACAGCGAAGCAGATTCTGGATGTAGTGATGGTGGGAGCGATGGATCAGCTGTGAGGCTTGATACGCCCACAGTCTGGGCACGCCCCACAGGGTGCTGGCAATCGCCCCGACGATGCAGAAGAAAGCGGGCTCCTGAATTCCCATCCGGCTGGCGTTCTCCAGCGCCTCCTTGAGCGAGTTGGAGTGGGCAATACAGGTCATGATATTGACCATGAAGGCGTCGTAATCATCCTCCCCACCCTTGCCAACGCGCGCCGTCAGGGTCGCCGCGGGCTGATAACCAAACTGATGGCCGATATTTTCCAACACCGTATTCCGCTGGCGGATCACCTTGCCATAAAACATCAGCATCACCATGCAGTCGATCGCCTTGCACAGCGCCTCGTAGTGGGGATGACTCTTCTTGGGACGCGGCGCCGTAGCGAGGGCCAGCTCTTCAGAGATGGCCAAGAGGCCCACAGGTACGGCGGTGCTGACAAACGAGAGATCAATCGACAGCTCCAGCCCCTCCTCCCCTTCCATGCGGGCCACAATCACATGTTCGCCAAACAGCCGACGCTGGCGCTCGATAAAGGCGCCAAAGACCAGATCACGAAACTGCTTTTGCGGATAAGGGGTATTGAGCAGGCTCTCGATGGTCATGATGGCGGCGGATACCCGGCCGCGCAGTCGGTAATCGGCAGGAATGGGAAAGCTCTTTCCCAGGCGAGGAGGTAACCGCTGCCCAGATGTTTGACAATACATATCGCCCAGAACGAAACCCAGCATAAATCCTCCACAGTCAGGTAATGATGATCGCGATGCGATCTCGCTTGCCAATCCTGGGCAATGGCCTGCCGGTGCATCGATGCTCTCCGTCAGGGCTCCTTGATTACCTTATTAATCATACGATTAATAGCGAGTGAAAAAAGCGACCTGACTCGCAATCACGCCACTAATTAACAGTTTCATCAAGAAACCATAAAAAGCGGTCGATAAATCCATTTTTTGACACATTTTCCTTTAAAAACAACATATTGAACTTTGTTCCTGCGAAATCATCTGAACTTTTCCAGAGCCCTGAAAACCATCCCAATCATCACAACCAGCCACAGATAAGGGGGAGATAGGACAAAGCCGCAAAAAGTGGAAAAACCTATGATGCGGGGCAACCCCACCCATCGGAGGATGCAACCGGCGTGAAGAGAAGAGGATTGCCACCACCCCCCCTCATCCAACGCCACCTCTCATCCAGCACCACAGCTCCTGCACACCGTCACGCCAACGCCATGCTCCCCACTCCTGTGCAGCAGGGGCAGATCCGCCGTGCAAATTCATGGCATAGAATTTTATGGCGTTAATAACAGATCCAGGCTGCCAGCAAGACGTCACCGAGTATGCCGGAATTATCATTAACAGAGAGGAATGCAAAAGCCGTGAATTATATTCCAGAGGTATCTTTAATAAGGTGGACATGCATATTCACGGGAATTTTCATAGCCCCTTAAAAAAACTTAAAACAGATATCCATGCACCATAATATGCATTATTTGCACATCGGCGCATAATATTAACCCTTTATTCACACGCCAATATCCCGCAGAGGGGGAGAGCAAACCCAGTCAGGGCAAGGCTGTCCGCCGGTTCGGCACCATTTGCGCACGAGTTGGCTACGATTTCGGGTGAATTGAATAGCAATATCATTAATTTTGCGCCCATTGAGCCATCTCATAGAAATGCAATCAGCGGTTTGCAACCCCTGATAGCGACTCATAGAATCGCAGCGTCTGAAATATCTACCCTGTCCTCTTCTCCATTATTCCTCTCAGTAATTGAGTGGATCACAAATAATAACCGGGGATGCCGCCGCTGGCGCAGTGGCCATGGCGAGCAACAAGATGGGGTCAACCTGTACCTGAATTAACAACAAATATTAAAAAGAGGCATATCTATGAGTGGCACCATCATCAAGTCGGCAAGAAATACCCCCCATGCACCCCAGGATCTGGGCCCCTGCACCCAAACGGTGGCGTTCTCCCATTACAACAATATCTCCGCCCAGCTGCCGGTCGATCCGGCCACCGGCAAGATGGTGAGTGGCGATGTCACTGCGCAGGCCAGACAGTGCCTGAGCAACCTCAAGGCGATCATCGAGAGCATCGGCCACGTGATGGACGATATGGTCAAAGCGACCATCTTCCTGAAAGAGATGGCGGATCTGGAGGCGGTCAACGCCGTCTATCGCGAATTCTTCCCGGGCTATCTGCCGACCCGCACCACCCTCGCCGTCGCCGCCCTGCCGCTGGGCGCGCTGGTGCAGATCGATGCCATCATCTCCAACGGCGAAGGCACCTTCCCGCAAGCCCCCAGCCCGCTGATTAAACTGGCCCGCAACAGTGACAAGGCGCCGCACAATCCGCTCTCCACTCATACCGTGGCCTTCTCCCACTACAACAATATCGGCGCCCAGCAGCCAGTCGATGCAGCCTCTGGCCAACTGGTTGCCGGTGGCATCAAGGAGCAGGCGGGCCAGTGCCTGCGCAACATCAAGCACGTGCTGGAGAGCATCGACGTGCCGTTTGACGATATCGTCAAGGTCACCGTCTATCTGACCGATCTGGCCGATCTGGAGGCCGTCAACGAGGTCTACACCACCTTCTTCCCCGACTCCGCCATCGCCCGCGCCGTCGCCTATCTGCCCGCCCGCTCGGTGGTCAGTGCCGCCGCCCTGCCCATGGGGGCACGGGTGCAGATGGATGCGGTCATCTCCCACGGTGACGGCACCCCGCCGCAACTGGTGGAAGACAGACACAATCTGGTGATCCGTGCCCGCAATACCGACAAGGCACCGCGCAGCCCCTTGCACACCCAGACCGTCGCCTTCTCCCACTACAATCATCTCTCTGCCCAACTGCCGATTGACCCCGCCACCAGCAAGATCCTGGCTGGCTGCATCAAGGAGCAGACCGCCCAGTGCCTGAGCAATATCAAGGCGATTGTGGAGAGCATCGGCCATGTGATGGACGATATCGTCAAGGTCAATATCCAGCTCGGCAATATCGCGGATCTGGATGCGGTCAACGCCGTCTACACCAAATACTTCCCGGGCTACCTGCCTGCCCGCACCGTAATCGGGGTAAGTGAACTTCCCGCCGGTGCTCTGGTACAAATCGATGCAGTGATGTCCAACGCCGAAAGCACCCCGCCGCAGGCGTAATGTTGCGGTAAATAAAAAAAGAGACCGGCTGATGGCCGGTCTCTTTTTATGTAACATATGGGGCATTATTTTTATGGCATCGTCTTAAAGAACGCGAACGTCCGATTACGCTTCGCTAATCGAACCTACGGACTTTTAATTAATTTTATCCAAGTAGGGGCTAAACTCATAGTTGAAGCTACAAGTTTCATGTGACCGAGAAAAATGAAGATTATCTAAAGCCACACAAATTTCTATACTAAGCAATGCAATAAGCTTCTGTTTAGATGACGATAATGTCATTTTGAATTGAGCAGAATCAACTGCAGTTAAACCGATTAAAATATGATAAATTGCAGACCACATATCAATCGATTTAGGTATTATTCGATGAATATCGATAGCAATCTCTTTCATCTCTTCAGAAGATAAAGTTTCAGTGTTACATAACATAAACCTCTCATGAAGCACCGCCCGCAATGACATGTCACCAACCAAGGGGTCATCGAGGATAGTCGATAATTGTGACGCATAAAACTCGATATCCTCTCTTGCCTGCTGTAAATAATACTGGTCGTTTACCTGTTCCTGCAAACCGACCTGACGGAGTAAAACAAATAACGTGAGCCCCCCAACTATTGGGGCATAGATCCCACCAATTGCTGAACCAAACTCAGCCCAGCGAGAGTGTTCATGTGATATCCCACCATTAAAAATATTAACATAAATAAATACTGGGGATACAACTATGGTAATGAGTGATGCTATTAGAATACTATTTTTATAATTAGTACTTAATAGTTTCTTTGTTATCAACCGAAAACGGTCCATATTGATCCTTTTATGCATCGTCGTGAATTATTTTTCTATATCTGAATTTTCATCATCAAGAATAAAAGCTTTTGATATAACAAATCAACACTAATAAAAATCTCTAATGTGAATAAAAAACGCCCCCCATCTTGCGATGGAGGGCGTTTTATCGTTCCGGCTATTGAGTCAGATTGACCCAATATTCAGCAATTACAGGGATTCAGCGGTCGCAACCACGTTTTCCACGGTAAAGCCGAATTCCTTGAACAGCAGCTCGGCCGGTGCAGACTCACCGAAGGTGGTCATACCGATGATCTTGCCGCCGAAACCGACGTACTTGTACCAGTAGTCAGCGATGCCGGCTTCGATGGCCACACGCTTGGTGACGGAGGACGGCAGAACGGACTCCTTGTACTCGGCAGACTGGGCGTCGAACACGTCGGTAGACGGCAGAGAGACCACGCGCACGGCACGGCCCTTGGCAGTCAGCTGCTCATAGGCGGCAACGGCCAGTTCCACTTCGGAACCGGTGGCGATCAGGATCAGCTCCGGAGTACCGGCGCAATCCTTCAGCACGTAGCCACCCTTGGCGGTGTCGGCCAACTGCTGGGCAGTACGGTCCATTTGGGCCAGGTTCTGACGAGAGAAGATCAGAGAGGTCGGGCCGTCGGTACGCTCGATGGCGTGTTTCCAGGCGATGGCAGATTCAACCTGGTCACACGGACGCCAGGTGCTCATGTTCGGAGTCAGACGCAGGGAGGCGATCTGCTCAACCGGCTGGTGAGTCGGGCCATCTTCACCCAGACCGATAGAGTCGTGGGTGTAAACGAAGATGGCGCGCTGCTTCATCAGGGCAGCCATGCGCAGGGCGTTGCGGGCATACTCCATGAACATCAGGAAGGTGGCGCCGTAGGGGATGAAACCACCGTGCAGGGCGATACCGTTCATGATGGCGGACATGCCGAACTCACGTACACCGTAGTGGATGTAGTTGCCGGAGGCATCGTCGTTGGTCAGGGACTTGGAGCCGGACCACATGGTCAGGTTGGACGGAGCCAGGTCGGCGGAGCCGCCCATGAACTCCGGCAGCAGCTTGCCGAAGGCTTCCAGAGAGTTCTGGGACGCTTTACGGGTCGCAATCTTGGCCGGGTTGGCTTGCAGGGTTTCGATGATCTTGGCGGATTCGGCAGCCCAGTTGGCCGGCAGTTCGCCAGCGGTACGGCGCTTGAATTCGGCAGCCAGAGTCGGGTGAGCGGCTTCATAGGCAGCGAACTTGGCAGCCCAGTCGGCTTCCAGTGCAGCGCCCTTCTCCTGAGCGTTCCACTCGGCAGCGATATCGGCCGGGATAACGAACGGCGCGTGGTCCCACTTCAGGAACGCGCGCGCAGCGGCGATCTCGTCGTTGCCGAGCGGTGAGCCGTGGCAGTCGTGGGAACCGGACTTGTTCGGGGAACCGTAACCGATGATGGTGCGGCAGCAGATCAGAGTCGGCTTGCCGGTCTCGGCCTTGGCGGCTTCGATGGCGGCATTGATGGCTTCCGGGCTGTGACCGTCAACAGCCGGGATTACGTGCCACCCGTAGGCTTCGAAACGCTTGACGGTGTCGTCGGTGAACCAACCTTCTACGTGACCGTCGATGGAGATGCCGTTGTCATCCCAGAACGCGATCAGTTTGCCCAGTTGCAGGGTACCTGCCAGGGAGCACGCTTCGTGGGAGATACCTTCCATCAGGCAGCCGTCGCCCATAAAGGCATAGGTGTAGTGGTCAACGATGTCGTGGCCCGGCTGGTTGAACTGCTCAGCCATGGCTTTTTCGGCGATCGCCATACCTACGGCGTTGGTGATGCCCTGACCCAGCGGGCCAGTGGTGGTTTCAACGCCCGGTGCATAGCCGTACTCCGGGTGACCCGGGGTGCGAGAGTGCAGTTGGCGGAAGTTTTTCAGATCGTCGATGGAGAGGTCATAACCGGAGAGGTGCAGCAGGGAGTACAGCAGCATGGAGCCGTGGCCGTTGGAGAGAATGAAACGGTCGCGGTCGGCCCACTTGGGGTTGTTCGGGTTATGTCTGAGGTGGCTACGCCACAGCACTTCGGCGATATCCGCCATTCCCATGGGGGCGCCCGGGTGACCGGAGTTGGCTTTTTGAACGGCATCCATACTCAATGCACGAATGGCATTGGCAAGCTCTTTACGAGAAGGCATCTGAATCTCCTGCGATTGCTTCATTTGATGGCCAAGATTAAGGCGCGTTATTGTCCCAGCAGGGCGCGCGGCGTGCAAATATTATCTGGATGAATAAAGTGGCTTTGGGAGGACAATCGCTTTTCTTGCCCTCTATTGACCAAAGCAACCAGAGAAAAACGTTTGATTTCCATCCCTTTCGGGATAGGAGAGCACCGCTTGTGACCCATTGGACACTGCGCGACAAAATAGTGCTGGCAATCGGGGGGGGCACTAATTAAAATAGACGTCCAGATGTAGATACCTCTACACCATCCCATTCATCCGGTTATTGCTGTGGCGATA
>NZ_CAWNZT010000229.1:0-2248 GCF_963878965.1 Aeromonas sp. HMWF015
CCACCGCACCGGGCGCAGATCGTCCATCGCCCCCTCGATCTCGGGAATGCCGGAACCACCCGCTTCCGGGGCAAAGGTATGAGTGAGGAAGTAGCCGACAAATCCCAACAAGGCGCTGAAGCCAAAGCCAAGCAGACCGAGCTGCCACCAGGGGCGGTCGGCCAGCAACGCGATACGTTGTTCTGCCAGCCAGTGGACACCCGATTCGAACAGACCGCACACCAGTCCGGCCAGGGTGCCGACCAGCGCCGCCAGCAACAGAACCAGCAAGGGCATCTTGTCTTGCCGGATAATGCGGGAAAGCGGCCCCCGCAAAGAGGTATCGGCTTCAGAGGAGAGAGCTTGTTGCGCCATCTTGTTACACCAACTTGGAAAAACCATATCGTCAGCTAGCTGAGATCAGGATCACCCGGCGCGTTGCTCGGCTGCCCAGGGCTGGGGCTTTCTGCTATAGTCGGCCCGTTAAATTTTTGTCACGGGAGCAGACCGAGAGTCCGGGTGGCGAGAGCGCAAAGCATACTCCTGATGCTCCGGCCTGCCGAGTCTCAATCGGCTGCAATCCCTTGTGTGACGACCAAAATCCCATTAAGGATGATCCATGTCAAAATCAGATCAGCTGTTTGAACAGGCCCGCCAGACCATTCCGGGTGGCGTCAACTCACCGGTCCGCGCCTTCAATGGGGTCGGCGGCACGCCCCGCTTCATCGATCACGCCGATGGCGCCTATCTCTATGATGTGGATGGTCAGGCCTACGTGGATTACATCGGCTCCTGGGGCCCCATGCTGCTGGGTCACAACCACCCCGCCATCAAGGCTGCCGTCATCAAGGCCGTTGAGAAAGGGCTGAGCTACGGTGCGCCGACCGAGATCGAAGTGTTGATGGCCGAGAAAGTGCGCCAGATCGTCCCCTCCATGGAGCAGGTACGGATGGTGAACTCCGGCACCGAAGCCACCATGAGCGCCATTCGTCTGGCCCGTGGCTACACTGGCCGCGACAAGATCGTCAAATTCGAGGGCTGCTACCACGGCCACGCCGACTCCCTGCTGGTCAAAGCCGGTTCCGGCGCCCTGACCCTGGGTCAGCCCAACAGCCCGGGCGTTCCAGCCGATTTCGCCAAACACACCTTGACCTGCGTCTTCAACGATCTGGATTCAGTGCGTGAAGCCTTCACCCAGTACGGCAGCGAGATCGCCTGTATCATCGTCGAGCCGGTCGCAGGCAACATGAACTGCATCCCGCCGGTGCCGGGCTTCCTGGAAGGTCTGCGCGCCATCTGTGACGAGTTCGGCGCCCTGCTGATCCTGGACGAGGTGATGACCGGCTTCCGCGTCTCCCTGCGCGGTGCTCAGGGTCACTACAACATCGACCCGGATCTCACCACCCTCGGCAAGATCATCGGTGCCGGCATGCCTGTGGGCGCCTTCGGCGGCAAGAAGAAGGTGATGCAGCACATTGCCCCGACCGGCCCTGTCTATCAGGCGGGGACTCTCTCCGGCAACCCGGTGGCCATGGCGGCCGGTCTGACCATGCTGGATCTGCTGCTGGAGCCGGGTCTCTATGAGCAGCTGAGCGCCAAGACTGCGCGGGTTGCAGAAGGGCTGAAAGCGGCCGCCGCCAAACACGATATCCCGCTCGCCATCAACTATGTGGGCGGCATGTTCGGCTTCTTCTTCACCGAAGAGAACGAAATCACCCGCTACGAGCAGGTCACTCGCTGCGATATGGAACGCTTCAAGCGCTTCTACCATCTAATGCTGGAAGAGGGCGTCTATCTGGCGCCGAGCGCCTACGAGGCGGGCTTCCTGTCATTGGCTCACGGCGACAAGGAGATCGAACATACCCTGGCTGCCGCCGAGCGCAGCTTCGCCAAGCTGGCTGGCTAAATCGCCGCTGGTTGTCGCAAAGGGCCCGTCATGGGCCCTTTTCTATTACAGAGACTCCATCACCACACAGGGCGGCAATACGCCCATTTCTGGTGCATTACCCCCTCGTCATCCACCGATTTGTCATCCTCTGGTGCAACTTGCCCTGCCATCCCTGTCATAAAGCAGGCCCACTATTTGCACATTCACCACAAGAGCCCACGTCACCGAGGTCCATATGGCAGAGATGAGCCCCATCGATGTGCTGCGGCGCTATCAGGAGTATCAGGAGGAGTTGACCCCGCTACTGCAGGGGCTGCTCAGCACCCCCCTTGCCTCGCTCAAGGGGTATCCCTTTGTGGTCAGCATTGACCACTATCAGGG
>NZ_CAWNZT010000230.1:0-1550 GCF_963878965.1 Aeromonas sp. HMWF015
GTTTAATAATTGATCCCAAAAACAATACAATGCAAAATTCTTGTCATTTAGGTGGATCTCTTTAACGTATCCACCTAAAAGCAAAGAGAGGGATGCTCCTGCGCCTCCACAAAATGGCTCAATAAACCGCACATTTTTTAATTTGTTGTGCGTTAAAAAAATAGCAAGGAAAGATGCTAGTTTATCTTTTCCTCCTGGGTAACGGAATGGGGAGCTTGCTCTTGGGATATCGTGAACCCCGAACAACTTACGCACGGATTTTTTGCTAAGTTGTTTGATTGCCTCATGTTCGAGGATTCTCTTATCCATATATTACAGCCACTCTAATGATTATTACTATAATGGTTGCATATTATCTACAATTATGCAATCGAGATAGTTAGCTGGCCTCGGTTTAGGTTGATGAAAATGAAGTGTTTGGTAGGTTCCGTTATGCTCCATCTTCATTAAGGGAACATTGTCTATGGAGTCCTATTCAGTCATTGCTTGTTAGTCTAGGACTCGTCTAATGGTGTGCTACGGATACCCCCTTGTTTCGTAGCTGACGATTTGCATACTGTTCATGCTCACTCCTAGCTGTAATCATTCTGTTCCTTCATCTACTCTGGGGTGTCCAGTTTCTCCAATTTCGCCCACATCTCAGACCGGTACGGCTCCGGCAGCATCTCGATCCAGCGGTGGGCCCCGGCGTGGCCTTGTGCCTGGTAGACCTCGCCGCACAGTTCGACCAGCATCGGCCAGTCCGGATCGCCTTCAGGTACTGCGTATTCATCAGGCAGATTCTGTTCGGCAGGCAGCAGTCCTTCTGGCTGCCAATCCGGCTCGCTTGGTAACGATCGACTCGACTGCAATTGGCCGTTCTCAAGCCAGAGGGTGAAACCGTCAGCCCTGACACTACCACCAGCCCGTAATCTGCCTATAGAGAAGGGCGATAAGCCCCATTGCTCCCTCATGATCTGGTCTGTGAAGGTATCAGGATCTGGCAGCGTACAGTTATTGTCAGAGCTCCAAGGTGCCGGGCTGTCGCCCGTCTGAACCCCAACCCCCCTCGCTGCAGCCTCGGCGGCTTTCCTGGCTTCATGGGTGCCGGCAGGCACAATCTCCCACCCTTGCAGGCGGGTCTTGATGCCCAGGCGAGAGGAGGTGATGCCCATCAGGCGTTTGATATCTTCGCCATAGCTGTTGGCCTGCTCCTCGATGAGGTGGGCCAGTTTGATTGGGTGTTCGGCACGGGTTGCCAGTGCGCCACCCATGGCGTGCAGATAGCAGCGAAAGATGCCGTTATCTGCGGCAAAGCGGGCTGCCTCAAAGCGTGGGTCTTGCAGCACGGGCTTTGGTGGGCCAACCAGATCGGCATGCTTCTTGGCGTTGCTGATGCGGCGCAGCTCGCGCCATACCCCGACCGGGGCGCCCCCGATCTGCTGGAAGGTGCGAATGCCCCACCAACTGGCCCAAGCCACGGCATGCAGGGCACCCTCATCGGCGGCGGTGCCAGCCTCTTCGTCATCGTCCAGGTAGGCGCCGTCGATGTTCTTGGCAATGTATTTGGC
>NZ_CAWNZT010000231.1:0-11706 GCF_963878965.1 Aeromonas sp. HMWF015
GGACATGGCAAAGATCGGCAGACCGGAGCTGATACGGGACATCAGCAGCGGAGTGGTACCCGATTCAGTCAGCGCCACGATCGCCTTCACCCCTTCCAGGTGGTTTGCCGCATACATGGTGGACATGGCTACAGCTTCTTCAACGGAAGTGAAGGTGTAGCTCATGCGGTGGTTGGAGACGTTCAGGCTCGGGTGCTTCTCGGCACCGACACAGACGCTTGCCATGGAGGTCACTGTCTCGATGGGGAACTGACCGGCTGCTGTCTCGGCAGAGAGCATCACCGCATCGGTACCATCCAGCACGGCGTTGGCCACATCCATCACTTCGGCACGGGTCGGCAGCGGCGCATTGATCATCGACTCCATCATCTGGGTCGCGGTGATCACCACACGGTTCAGACGACGGGAGTGGCGGATCAGCTTCTTCTGCACACCAACCAGCTCGGGGTCACCGATCTCGACACCCAGATCGCCACGGGCGACCATGACGGCATCGGAACCGAGGATGATGTCTTCCATCGCCTCATCGGTGGCGACGGTTTCGGCGCGCTCAACCTTGGCCACGATCTTGGCATTGGAACCGGCTTCGCGGGCCAGCTCGCGGGCGTAGCGCAGATCATCGCCACAGCGCGGGAAGGAGACAGCCAGATAGTCCACATTCATGCGGGCAGCGGTCTTGATGTCTTCCTTGTCTTTCTCAGTCAGGGCCGGAGCGGAGAGACCGCCCCCTTTCTTGTTGATGCCCTTGTTGTTGGAGAGCGGCCCGGCCACGGTCACCGTGGTGTGAATGCGGGTGCCTTCAACCTGCTCGACCTTCAGCTGCACACGGCCATCGTCCAGCAGCAGGATGTCGCCCTGTACCACATCGTCTGGCAGGCTCTTGTAGTCGATACCGACCTGCTCCTGACAACCTTCACCCTTGCCGAGCGCCGCGTCGAGAATGAACTTGTCACCGATGGCCAGATAGATTTTGCCATCCTTGAAAGTGGAAACACGGATTTTCGGGCCTTGCAGATCACCCATGATGGCGACGTGACGACCGAGCTTGGCAGCAATGTCACGCACCTGATTGGCGCGCAGGATATGGTCTTCAGCAGTGCCGTGAGAGAAGTTCATCCGCACCATGTCGGCCCCGGCGCGGATGATCCCTTCGAGGATCCCTTCGCGGTCGGTAGCCGGACCGAGTGTGGTTACAATCTTTGTACGTCTAGGCATGAAAGACTCCAATATGAAGTTGATATGACTTGAGATTCTGCCCCATCAAGCCCATGGCTCGATGCACCCGTTTGCAAACCATCTGGGTGGTTTTTGTTATTAAATTACAATACTACACCAAGGCGGGTGGCATAGACAGTCGGGGGCCTGAGCCCCCGACGGTTCAGGAAGAGTGCGGGGTTTCGAAGCGGGATTCGCGCAATCCCTCTTTTACTTTCTTCAGATTTTCGCGAAATTTCATCCCCCGGCGCAGAGTAAAACCGGTCGCCAGCACATCCACCAGCGCCAGCTGGGCGATGCGGGATGCCATCGGCATATAGACATCGGTATCTTCCGGCACATCCATGGAGAGCACCAGATTGCACTCGCGGGCCAGCGGGGAGTCCTTGGCGGTCATGCCGATCACGGTGGCGTCGTTCTCGCGGGCCAGCGCGGCGATCTCGACCAGTGCCTTGGTGCGGCCGGTGTGGGAGATGAGCACCACCACATCCCCTTCGCTGCTGTTGATGCAGCTCATGCGCATCATGACGATATCGTCAAAGCTCACTACCGGAATGTTGAAGCGAAAGAATTTGTTCTGGGCATCGCGGGCAACGGCGGAGGAGGCGCCAAGGCCGAAGAAGCTGATCTTCTTGGACTGGGTCAGGATATCGACGCAGCGGTTGATGGCAGAGATATCCAGGCTGTTTTTGGCGGCATCCAGACAGGCCATGGTGGATTCGAAGATCTTGGCGGTGTAGGTATCAGGCCCATCTTCCGCTTCCACATGACGATTTACGTAAGGGGTGCCATTGGCCAGGCTCTGGGCCAGATGGAGTTTGAAATCAGGAAAGCCCTTGGTATCGAGACGGCGGCAAAAGCGGTTGACGGTCGGTTCACTGACGTCGGCCATCTTGGCCAGAGCGGCGATGCTGGAGTGGATGGCGGTCTGGGGAGACGCCAGGATCACCTCGGCAACCTTGCGTTCTGATTTACTGAAACTTTCCAAGTTGTTCGTAATTTTATCAAGGGTATTCATCATCACCACCAGGCGTTTTTGTAATTTAGCTTCAGTGTCTTTGCACTCAATCTACGGCTAAGCAAGTTTCCATTCAAGCTAAGGACTATACAAGACAAGCGGTTATCGCAACTAACGCCTGCCATACAAAGTATGACTCATCTCTAATTATTTCGTACTTTTCGTTACAAAACGTCACCTTGCCATGAAAGCGCTTACAAATGTTGCAAAGCAACAACACTGTGAGCAGGCGCACGTTTGTATCGATCCGGCAGGTGAGCAAGCCTGAGCTCGGATAGAATGGACCGTCATAATCCAACAATAATCTCGGGACACCAGAGTCGTCCCCATCCTGTAACGAAGGAGTTGTTATGCAGCATACCCATGCGCTGGTCGGCGATGTCGGCGGCACCAATGCGCGTCTGGCCCTGTGTGAGCTGGCCACCGGTACTATCTCTCAGACAAAGACCTACTCAGGTCCGGCCCATCCCAGCCTTGAAGCCGTGGTACGCCTCTATCTGGAGGAACACAAGGTACAGGTGGCTGAAGCCTGCATCGCCATCGCCTGCCCCATCAACGGTGACTGGGTTGCCATGACCAACCACAGCTGGGAGTTCTCCATCAGCGAGATGCAGGGCAATCTCGGGCTGGCACGCCTGCAAGTGATCAACGACTTTACCGCCGTCTCGATGGCAGTGCCGGTATTGGCTGAATCGGATCGCATCCAGCTTGGCGGCGCCGCGCCGGTAGCGGGCAAGCCCATCGCCATCTATGGTGCGGGCACCGGCCTTGGGGTCGCCCATCTGGTCAAGGCGGGTGAGCAGTGGCTGAGCCTGCCGGGTGAAGGTGGTCATGTGGATTTTGCTGCCAACACCGAAGAGGAAGATGCGGTGCTGCAAGTAATGCGAGGCGAATTGGGCCATGTCTCGGCAGAGCGGTTCCTCTCCGGCCCGGGTCTGGTCAATCTCTATCGCGGGCTGGTGAAATCCGATGGCCGTGAGCCCGAACCGTTTGCCCCCAAAGACATTACCGAGCGCGCACTGGCCGGGGAGTGCCTCGATTGCCGTCGCACCCTGAGCCTGTTCTGCGTGCTGATGGGCCGCTTTGCCGGCAATCTGGCCCTCAATATGGGCACCTTTGGCGGCGTCTATATCGCAGGCGGCATAGTGCCGCGCTTCCAGGAGTTCTTTACCGGTTCCGGTTTCCGGGTCGCCTTTGAAGACAAGGGGCGCTTCAAGTCCTACCTCAAGGAGATCCCGGTGTTCCTGATCACCCATGAAGGGCCGGGGCTGCTCGGTGCGGGCGCTTACTTGCGCCAGTCGATGGGGATCACAATCTGATTGAAGAGGGGAATGAGGCGGGATCATCCATGGTTCAGCCTCGATTCAGTGTGAATGGCATAAAGTAGCCGCACGTAACCAAGAGTGTTGTGCTTCACAAGGAGTGGAAAGCGACTCTCATCCGCTGGATACGTTTGTCACCTGACAAGCCTGAACTGTTTCAACCGGCCTTTTGGCCGGTTTTTTTTTATGTCTGATATCCGGGATTACTGGGCCAGCGCCTTCAACTGCGCCTTGTCTGGGGGATTGTTCCAGTCGATGGGTCCGTGGGTAAAACGATACTGCAACCGTGGCAGGCTGGTCTCCAGCCACTCTTCCCGAAAATAGGCATAACCCTGATCCCAATCCGGATCATTGGCCCAACCACTCTGCAGGAAGTAGAGGCGAGTGCCCTGCCCTTCCGGCACAAATCGCAGGCAAACTTGGGTCTTTTGCTGGCGGATATGGGGTAGGCTGGGCGGGAAATTCCAGCTGAAACTGAGCAGGTCATAGGGCATGACGGCCATGACCCGGCACCCTTCGCTGCCACGTTCACCCAGCGGGGCATCAGGCCTGAAGTAGATCTCGAAAGGACCATTCGGTTCGGCCACCATCAAACATTCGGGAGCCAGAAAACTGCGCAGACCGCTTTCGGTAGTCCAAGCGTGCCAGACATCGTCTATGTGCGCCGGAACAAAAATGTTGCCTTCAATCAGTTTATTGTCCATAAATCAGCGATCCTCAAGCCATCCATACAAGGGACTCCGGCAGTATAGCCCCATGGCAAATACAATGGACAGTGCTTAATCACACCCTTGTCATTTGCATCAATTAACCTGCCTCTGTGCAGCGGCCTCAATGAACATTGGCTTGATCCGGGAGGACATCATGATCCGGCTCATGGAAGAACACGACATTCCCCAACTGGCCCGGCTGTTTTTAAAGAGCCGCCGCCACACCTTTCACTGGGTCGATCCCGCCCGTTTCCAACTCGAGGATTTCGAGGAACAGACCAAAGGTGAACAGGTGTGGGTAGCCGAACAGGGTGGCAATATCTGCGGCTTTATCGCCATCTGGCAGCCCGATCACTTCGTCCATCACCTCTATGTGTCAAGCAACTGGCACGGTCAGGGAATAGGGCGCGCCCTGCTGGAGCGGGCCCTCGCTGATTCGCCGCACGGCTCGCTCAAGGTTGCGACCCGCAACACGGCGGCAGTAGCCTTCTACCATCGGCTGGGCTGGCAAAACAGTGATGAGACAGGCCACTGCGAAGTCACCGGCCCCTGGTGCAAGTTGCTTAGAAGCTAGCGGGACGCCCGGCACCTGCGCTTTGCGGCTGAACAGGCACCAGTGGTGCCGGGGGGAAGAACCAGCGGTAGAGATCGAACCAGCCATCTCGCTGGGCAATCACGACCTCGTGCACCGGATCGCGCTGGAAGATCGCCACCTTGTTTTCAGTCAGCGGCACCCAGGCATAGTTGACCAGCGCATATTGCGACTGGATCAGGTTGTACTCATTGAGATAGGAGTCATCGTTACCCGATTCGTGCAGTTGGGTACGACTGTCGATGAGGTAAACAAGCTGGTTGAAAAAGGTCAGTTGAAAACCGGTCACCCGCCACTTCTCCCTGGTCGCCTCCTCCTCTTCGATCACGGTAATTTTGCCCCAGCGGCACACCCCGTGATAGTTGACTCCATTGGCCGACATTTTCAGGTCGTAATGGCAGCCCAGACTGTTGATAAACATCCCGACCACAAACAGCAGCACGACAAGCAGTGGCAACAGCAGCAAGGTATTTTTCAGCGTTCGTTTCATCAGAGATCCCTTACAGCGTTTTTTCGAGCTCTTTATAGGAAAGCACGCGAACCTGGTGGCCGGAGACCAGCACCAGCGATGCCGGCTTGACTGGTGGCACATCGCTCCGTGCCTCCATCTGGCAAACAACGCCGGTCGGCGAGTCGGTGCAGTGCACATGGAGCCACTCGAAATGGAGATAGCTGGCGACAAACGCCACCAGCACAACCAGTAGCAGATTGACGTATATCAGGCCCCTTGCCAGCATTGGCCGCCCGATACCGCTGAGAAAGGCAAGTTTGGCGCGCTCACCAAAAGAACGGGGAGCAGCAGGATCTTTGATGACCTCGTGGTCGGAGCTTGATGGTGTCGACGGTGGCTGCGCAGCAGCTGCAGGCGTGGTCTCGCTCATCGGCTCGGGCAAGGGCTCACTCTCTGTTGGCAGTGCCTTGCCGTAATAGCTCTTCATCTTGCAGTTCAGATGCAGGGAGTACCCTTTTTTCGGGGTACTTCTGATATCCAGCGTCTGGGGGGATGAGGTGAAGTGGCGACGAATATTGGCGATAGCCACGTTCAGGGAGTTGGGGCTGATGGGGCGACCCAACCAGCCGATATCGAGCAACAGATCCTTGTCGCACACCTCGTCATGGTGATCGAGCAGATAGCTGAAAATGAGGCTCTCTGCGGATGACAAGCGCACCACCCGGGCGCTTTGCAAGTTGTCCTTGTCGGCACAGAAGATCAGCTCTCGCCTTTTGACATCAAAGACATAATCACCGAAGTGATAGGCTGATATGTTATTGCCTGGCGCAACCCCCGTCATACCAACCACCTGTTATTTGCATTCATCATGAAGAAGATGGGATTCCACACCTGATAAAGCCAGATGGCGGCTCAGGACTCGCTGTAATTAAACGAAATTCTAAAGGGTCGAGATCAGCGGCACAATAGATGCAGGCAGGCATGAGCGGGGAAAATGAAAATATGCGTCCAGCGCTGTCGGACTGCGTATCGGGCAGAGCATGATGCTGCGAGTTTCGCGTATCGCGGTCACGCCAATCTCAGCTGAACAGTGACATGGGCATGACGAAAAGCGCTGCAGGACAAGGCCCCTTATCTCGCCGCGCCTCAAAATAATGGGAACCGGCCTGCCCCGCAGGATGATCCAACGGGGCGAAGTGAACTGACTAGACCCGAAACTGCTTGAGCAGGGTGTCGAGTTGGGCCGACAGCTGCCGCAGATCGCTGCTGGCCTCGGCAACCTTTGCCACTCTGGCCGCACTCTCGCTGTTGAGCGTCGCAATCCGGTTGACGCTATGGCTGACCGCCTCTGCCACCGAGTGTTGTTCTTCCGATGCCTGGGCGATATACATGTTCATCTCGCGGATCAGGCTGACCTGATTTTTAATCTTCTCCACCGATGTCTGCACATCTGCCGCCTCGATGCCAGCGCGGGATGCCTTCTCTTGACTCTGTTGCATGCCGGCACCGACATTCTGGGTCGCTTGCTGCAACCGCTTGATACTGGCGCTGATCTCCTCCGTCGACTGGCGAGTACGGCCCGACAAGGTGCGCACCTCATCCGCCACCACCGCAAAACCGCGCCCCTGATCACCCGCCCGCGCCGCCTCGATGGCCGCGTTGAGGGCAAGCAAATTGGTCTGCTCGGCAATGCCGTTGATCACTTCGATGATGGTGCCAATGCTGCTGCTCTCGGTCGAAAGGGTGCGCATCAGGGTGGCGACTCGCTCCACCTCCCCCACCAGTTGATGGATGGCCTCATTGGCATGGCCCGCCAGATTGTAACCCTGCTCCACATAGAGGTTGGCCTCATCGGTGGCGCCAGAAGTTTTCACCGCATTGCCAGCCACTTCCTGCACAGCCTGACTCATCTCGGTGATGGCGGTTGCGACTTGATCCAGCTCGGATTGCTGGGCGTCACTGCCTACCCGGGTATCTGCCGAGAGGGAGTCACAGAGTTCGGCGGTTTGCAACACACCGGCAGAGAGCTCGTTGATCTCCGCCACCATCTCCTGCAACTTGGCAATAAAATGGTTGATGTTGATGGCCAGCGCGCCCATCTCATCCTGACGGCTGATCTTCAGACGCCGGGTCAGATCCCCCTCTCCTTTGGCCAGATCAAACACCGCCTGATTCATCTGATGGAGCGGCCTGAGCACATTGCGATGAATCAGCACCATCAGCAACGCGATGATGCAGAGATCGAGCACCAGGATCTGCCAGACGGTGGTGATCAACTGCTGGCGCAGTTGGGCCTGAATGGCAGCATCACTGGTTTGCACCAGCAATCGGGCCACTGTGTTTTTCTGGCCGCTGTCGTCATAGACCAGATCATATCCCCCATAGGCAGCAGTATCGGCAGGCATGGCTGTCACAGGGGCAATGCTCCCCGCCGAGTCACGGGCAAACCCGGCCACCAGCTTGTCCTTGTTGACCACCAGCAAAGCACTCAGGATATCGGCCGCCAGCTCGGACTTGAGTGATGCCTCGATGAAGGCCGATTCATAATTCCACAGCGGGCCGGGCAGGGAGAGCTGCAGCCGGCCGATGGCCTGTTCGACCAGCGCACTCTGTTTGCTGTAGCTCTCCGCCTTGACGGCGTGGTAGTTGTAACCGCCAAACAACACCAGTAGCAGACTCACCGACAGGGAGGTCAACACGGCAATCCTGAACGTCAGACTTTTCCAATCCATGGTTTCCTCCCGGTTTTACGGCAGCCGGCGCAGTGCCATTGAGCGGCACTTGCTATTGGTACTGTTACTGGTACTTGGCATTGATCTTGTCGATGGTGCCATCCGCCTTCATGGCAGCGAGGATCTCGTTAAGCTTGGTGATGAGCTCATCGGGCGTATCCTTGTTAAACGCCAAGCTCATCTGGGTTTCCTTGAACACGAAGACCGGCTTGGGTGAGGCCACCTTCTCCTTGCTGGCCAGATAGGGGGCCAGATACTGGCCGGTTGCCCAGAGATCGATGCGACCTGCCTCCAGTTTCTTCACGTTGGCGGTATCGTTGGCTGCCAACTGCAACTTGGCAAATCCCTGGGCCTTGAGATATTCGGCGGCCGCATCGCCGTTATAGCCACCCACCGAATACTGCTTGGCATCTTCCAGTGACTTGACCGTGATATTGGCTGTCGAGCTGGAGAAAAACACCCAGTTGTTATTGACCAGCGGCCCGACCCACTTGAACAGTGCTTCCCGCTCTGGAGTGCGGGTCGTGGAGTAGAGGGCGGTATTGGGAGTACCGAGGGTATCTTCGTACGCCCGTTTCCAGGGCATCAGGGTCAGCTTGTATTCGACCCCGGCACGCTTGAACAGCTCTTCGACCACCTCGGTCGACAGCCCGACAATCTTGCCCCCCTCCCCCTGCATGTTGAATGGCGGGTAATCCTCGGTCATCACGTTCAGTGGCGCAGCCTGAACAGCGCTTATCGCCATCATGGAAGAGACTGAAAAAATTGCACTTTTCCACAGCAGTTGATAGTTCATTGCAACCTCGCTTTGCTTGCCATTCATCCCTGAACATCCGCCGTTACCGATGGCGGTGCACGTCTGACCCGCTGGGGTCATGCCGGCTTTCACGGCTCGCCGCCCACCCATGTGCAGCAGCAAACAGATCCGGATTTTGCCTGTGCGCAACGAAACGCAACCGGCGAGGGAGGCTCACAACAAATCGAGGAGGAAACATGCCAGGGCAGCATAAGGGGAGTGCGGAGTGGGGCGGATAAGCCTCTGCCATACAACAGCGCCGTGGCAAAGAAAAAGCGCATCGTTTTATGACAGCGGTCTGGGAGAGAAATGATAGAAAACGCCAACATCCATTTTCCCATACTGCTCGAGGAGACCTCAGAGCCAAACCTGTCCTTTAGCTAAGGTCACGAAAAGAGATACGTCAAATGAGAATGCTAACCCCCTCATCTGCTTCCAGATGAGCTCCGTCGAACCGAAAAGTGGCGCTAGATACCCGAAAAAGAGAAGGCCACCGCGAGGTGGCCTTCTCCAAATCAACGATGAACGCCTGGTGGAACTCAGTCCTTGGCCGCGTCCATCACACCCTCTTCAGAGTGTTGGGGCAGGATCAGGTTGAGCAGGATGGCGGCAACAGAGGCCAGGCCAACACCGGCCAGCGCGAAGTCGCCAATCTTCATCTCCAGCGCACCGACCCCGACAGTAAGAGTCACGGCGACAATCGCGATATTGCGTGACAGCCCCAGATCCACCTTGGATTCCACCAGCGTCTTGAGACCGATGGCAGCGATGGATCCGAACAGCAGCAGCATGATACCGCCCATCACCGGCATAGGGATGGAGGTGAGCAACGCATTGAACTTGCCGAAGAAGGCCAGAATGATGGCAAACACCGCAGCCCAGGTCATGGTGACCGGATTGAAGTTGCGGGTGATCATCACGGCACCGGTCACTTCGGCGTAGGTGGTCACGGGTGGGCCACCGATGAAACCGGCGAAGCAGACGCCGATGCCGTCACCGGCCAGCGTACGGTGCAAACCCGGATCCTTGGTATAATCCTTGCCAGTCACGCCACCAATCGCCAACACGCCACCGATATGCTCGATACAGGGGGCGATGGCGACCGGCAACATGAACAACGCAGCAGCCCAGTTGATCTCCGGGGTTTCGAAGTGGGGCAGCGCCAGCCAGGGGGCGTTCACCATGCCATCGAAACTCACCTGGCCCATGAAGACCGCCGAGACATAACCGGCAATCACGCCGCACAGGATGGGGATCAGCTTGATCCACCCCTTGCAGAACACCGCTGCAATCAGGGTGACTGCCAGCGAGATACCGGCCAGCGTCAGCGCAGTCCCCGCAGGTACTACCTGCTCACTGCCAGCACGACCCATCGCCATGTTGCAGGCAACCTGTGCCACAGAAAGACCGATCACCATGATCACCGGGCCAATCACCACCGGGGGCAGCAATTTGTGCACAAAACCCATCCCTTTTGCCCGGATCAGCGCAGCCAGAATGAAATACATGAAACCGGCGGCAAACAGGCCAAACATGGTGGATGGCAATCCCCAAGTCTGGGTGGCGTAGATGATGGGAGCGATGAAGGCAAAGCTGGAACCGAGGAAAATCGGGACCTGGCGGCGGGTGCAGAGCTGGAACAACAGGGTGCCCACACCGGCGCCAAGCAGGGCCATGGAGGGGTTCAGTCCGGTGAGCAGGGGCACCAGAACCATGGCACCGAAGGCGACAAACAAGATTTGCAGCCCGGCGACACTTTGCTTGACTAAGGAAAACATGGATGTCCTTAATTTTTTGATAACTGATGGGGATATTTATCACTTTTCAGTCATCACAAGACTTTTTCAAGGCACAAAATGAACGCAAATGCGTCACTCGTTACCTTTTACTGCTTGGGAAGGGCATGAAACTGGCTTTTTAGGCGGGATTCGTTGCTACAAGCATCGAGTATGCTATTTTACGCATTATTGTGACGAACGCCAATCGTTTTTCCATCATGTTTATTGTGTTCATGGTCAAAAATGCCGCCGCCAGGGGGCGCTCTATAATGGATCCTGTGAATCAAGATGGACAAGGAGTCCCCATGTCACAGCCCCCATTCAAGGCCAGCCAGCGCAGATTGCTGATCGGCTCGGCCATCGCACTCGCCCTGTTTGCAAACCCGTTCAGTTATGATTTCGCCCACAATGAGTGGCAAATGAATCAGGCCTATGCCAAGTCCTGCTTTATCGCCGGCACTCGCATCACGATGGCCGATGGCTCCACCCGCCCTATAGAGACGCTGCGGGTCGGTGAACGGGTGCTGGATCAGCACGGCGGCAGTAACCGGATCCTGGCGATCGAACGGGTCATACTAGGCAAGCGCAGACTCTACGGGATCAATGATCTGCCCCCGTTCTTTACCGCAGAGCACCCTCTGCTGACCACTCGGGGCTGGGCAGCCATCTCACCGGCCATGACACGAACCGAAAACCCGCAACTGGCGGTGCTGCCGCTATTTACCGGCATGCAGATAATGTGTCGCCCGGCACCTGTCATGGTGACGGGCAATCTGGCCCTGCAACCCCAGCCGGAATTACTGCTGGTTGAGTCACTCTGCTGGATCGAGGCGCCTCCCACTACCGCACTCTTCAATCTGCTGCTCGATGGCAGCCACAGCTACATCGCCAATGAGCTGATCGTTCACAACAAAGATGGCGATGGTGGCAGTGGGGGCAGCAGTGGTGGTGGCGACAGCGGTGGAGGCAGCAACAGCGGCGGTGGCAGCAACAGCGGCAGTAGCAGCAACAGCGGCGGTGGCAGCGACAGCGGCGGAGGCAGCAACAGCGGTGGAGGCAGCAACAGCGGTGGAGGCAGCAACAGCGGTGGAG
>NZ_CAWNZT010000231.1:11716-15606 GCF_963878965.1 Aeromonas sp. HMWF015
GATGCCGTCGATGCCAATGGCAACAAGCTCAGGGGTGATGGCACCATCGATGACAACGGTGTGGATGCCGTCGATGCCAACGGCAACAAACTCAGGGGCGATGGTACGGTCGATGATAACGGTGTGGATGCCGTCGATGCCAACGGCAACAAGCTCAGGGGCGATGGCACGGTCGATGAGCGCCAGCAAGTGCTTACCGATGAGCAGGAGCGTGCTCTGCTTGACAACGGCTTTCGCCAACAGGGGCAACCATAATGCGATATCTGTTACCACTCCTCCTGCTCGGCCTCGCTGGCTGCGCCACGGTCGACACCCCGCCGCTTTACCATCAGATGGATAAGGCAGATGTTCAACTGGCCAATCAGGCCCTTGCCAAGGCGCTGGAAACCCGTACCAAAGGCCAAAGCCTCACCTGGTTCAATCCGGCTAATCGTCACGCGGGTAGCGTCACCCCGCTACGCACCTTCCGCCACACCAGCGGGGAGTGGTGTCGCGACTATCGCGAGCAACTCTATATCGGCAAGGCGAGCCAGCAGTGGCAGGATACCGCCTGTCGCAATCAGCAAGGGCGCTGGCGGCCATTGCGAACTTAGTGAATGCCACGGGTGATGAATGAAAGGGGGTAGCAGCGCTACCCCCTTGTCATCTTTACCGATCCGTTATCCGGGCGGTGAATACGCGGTTATACCCGACGATAGGGCAGGTAGACCGGCTCCCACATGTGATTGAGGATATGCTGCTGCAGATCCTGACCGATCAGCGGGTGGGAGGGATCCCGACGCACGATATCCTTGAGCACGGCGGTCGCCACATGCACCGAGATGCTGCGCAGCTCGCGAATGCGGGGATACACGGCCCCTTTCGCCAGGTCCACCTCACTCACGCACTCGGCCAGCGCAAAGGCGGCGGTCGTGAAGACATCGGGTGTGATCTCGCGGATCTGGCTGACGATGGCCGCCAGGCCTACACCGGGGAAGATAAAGACGTTATTGCCCTGCCCCACCCGAAAATCCTGCCCCTCGTAGCTCACATCCTTGAACGGGCTGCCAGTCGCGACAATGGCTTTGCCCTTGCTCCAGCGGTAGATATCTTCCGGCAGCGCTTCACAGTTGGCGGTCGGGTTGGAGAGCGGGAATACCATGGGGCGCTCGCAATGCTGCAGCATCAGCTGGATGTGCTCTTCCTGGAAGGCACCGCCCGAGCCGCTGGTACCCAGCAACACGGTAATGGGCACATGACGCAGCACATCGGCCAGATTGGCCTTGCCGGGCACCTCGGTATCCCAACCCGCCAGCAGTAACCCCGGTTTGGCGTAGCGACGCTTGTACTCGTCGAGCCCGTCCCGGTTGTCGCACACCAGCCCCTGGGTATCCAGAATGTAGATGCGATCGCGGGCCGCCTGCGGATCCATCCCCTCGCGGATCATCCCCGCGCAGATCTGATCCGCGACACCAACCCCGCCGGCGCCAGCGCCGTAGACCAGATAGTTCTGCTGGCCCAGGGTCTCCCCCTTGACCTTGACCGCGCCTATGATACCGGCCAGCACCACGGCACCGGTGCCCTGAATATCATCGTTGAATGACGGCAGTGACTGCTGGTAGCGGGCCAGATTATTGAAGGCGTTGGATTTGCTGAAGTCTTCCCACTGCAGCACGGCGTTGGGGAAGTGGCGCTTGACCCCCTGCACGAACTTGTCGATGAACTCTTCGTACTCCTTGCCGCGAATACGCTTGTGGGGGCGGCCCAGATACATGGGATCATCGAGCAGTTTCTGGTTGTCGGTGCCCACATCCAGCGCGATGGGCATGCAGCAGGCGGGGTGAATACCGGCACCCAGGGTATAGAGCGCCAGCTTGCCGATGGGGATGCCCATGCCGCCAACACCCTGGTCGCCGATCCCCAGAATGCCCTGGCTGTCGGTGACGACTATGATGCGGATCGATTTGGCATCGAAGTGGCGGGCCTGACTGCCCATGTCATCCACGTTGTCCGGAGTGATGTAGAGGCCGCGCGGCTTCTGGAAGCGGTGGCTGAACTCCTGACACGCCTTGCCCACGGTCGGGGTATAGATATAGGGAGTCATCTCCTCTACATGGCGTGACAACAGGGCATAGAAGAGAGTCTCGTTGCGATCCTGCAGGGCACGCAGGTTCTGGTACTTCTCGATATCGCTGCAAGCGCTTTTGAACCCCTCATACACTCGCTCGAGCTGGGCTTCAAAAGTTTGCACCTGAGGCGGCAGCAAACCATCGAGATCAAAATCGGCCCGCTCCTGTTCGGTGAAGGCCGTGCCCTTGTTGAGGTATCGATTGTTAAGCAGATCAGTGCCGGTCAGTGCAACGGGGCGAAAATCCTGTCCCTGTGCATCTTTCCACAACAGATATTGTCCGGTAGCCATAGTCATTCTCTTTGATTTACGTGAAATTGCCGTTCGGCAGGAGAGCAAGACTCATAATGAAATCAATCATATGACGTTTACTCGATCGGTTTTGTGAGCTTGGGCATACCCTGCGGCCAAAATAGGCGCCCGGCGACCCCGGCGAGACAAATATCCACGGCAAGGAATGAGACTCATGTTAGCATTGCGGGCAACCCAGCCCCTTTCACCGCATCACAGCCGGGAGTGATCTGATGCCCTCGCCTCTGCCAGCCTGCGTCCCCTTCTTTCAGCCATGCGCCTGATCCCGCCGCTTGCTCTGTGGTTGTTTCTGACCTGCCAGTCGGCTCTCGCCGCACCGGGCCGGGTGCTCAACATCATCGTGGGTGAATGGCCTCCTTTTGTCTCCGAGCAATCAAAACAGCACGGTCCCGTGGCCCACCTTATCAGCGATCTGTTCAAAGAGGCGGGCTATCAGGTGAAGTTCCACTTCGCCCCCTGGGGTCGGGTCTATTCGCTGGCGGCCAACAGCCAGCTCTACGACGCCACCGCCGTCTGGATGCACAAACCGGAGCGGGAGCAGGATTTTCTGTTCAGCGAAGCGGTGCTGCAGGAGCAGTTTGTCTTCTTCTCCCTCAAATCACGGCAGCTGCAAGCCGAGCGCCTTGAGCAGATCATCGGCATGCGGTTGGGGGGCGATATCGCCTATAGCTACGGGCCCGAGCTGGACAAGATGGTGGCCGATGGCAGGGTAACCCAACAGAAAGTCACCGACGTGAAACAGAATTTCGGCAAGTTGCTGCGCGGGCGGATCGACCTCTATCCGCAAGAGCTGCGAGTCGGTCTGGCCGAGTTGCAGAGCCAGCTCGACCCCGCCAGCGCGGCACTCATCACCCACAGTCAGACCCCTTTTCTGCGCAACGACAGCTTCGTGATGTTCCCGCGCAAGATGCCGGATTCAGCCAAACTGCGAGATCAGTTCAATCAGCAATTGCAGCAGGCCATCGCCAGCGGACGTTATCAGCGCTACTTCGAGCGACTGGCCCGGGGTGAATATTGACCTTGGCGAGGCAAAAACAGAGGGGATAAAACAACGGTGGCGGCCCTTTGTGGCAGCCACCTCTGTGTGCTTGTCAGCGGCTGGCATTAGCCGCTGATGCCCACCTCCAGCTTGAACGGCGTCTTGGCCTTGCTGCTCTCGGCCGCCCCCATCTGGTAGACCCGAATGGTATAAGTGCCCTTGGCGGGCAGGGTCGCCTCAAAGTTGTTCCCTTCCGTAGAGCCGATAAACATCGCCTCCCCCTTGCTGCCCGGCGGCAGAATATTGAAGTAGGGCTTGCCGGTCAGGATCACCACCATGCTCTGGCCCTTGTTGGCCGTCAGCTTGTAATCGAGGGTCTGGCTACCCTGAATGGTGCCGTTGATGGTTGCCCCTGACTCCCCCTTCTTGAAGTGCACCTGCGGGGTCTTGATCCCGTCAGCCGCCTGCACAGACCAGGCCGATATCCCGCCC
>NZ_CAWNZT010000231.1:15616-16736 GCF_963878965.1 Aeromonas sp. HMWF015
TCCGTTGAAACCATGCCCGTGTACTGTCGCTCGATTACTATTGCACATTTTCCATGCACCGCTGGCGCACAAAAACCCGTTTGAATCACTTACCCCCCTTATTTGTAAACCGATAAAGGGGATGAACCACTATGCTGAAGATTGGACCCATAGTACGGAACTGCACTGCGGTATGCCAAACAGCAACACCATGAGCAACATACTGATCGTCGATGACATGGCCTCCAACCGCTACATCCTGCGCAGCCTGCTCGAAGAGGCCGGCTATCAGGTACGCGAAGCGACAGATGGCCTGCAGGCCGTGGATGCCGCAGCGCAGAGCACGCCCGATCTGATCCTGATGGACATCAATATGCCGGTGATGGATGGCTACGAAGCGTGTCGGCGGATCCAGCAACAACAGGGGCAATGGACACTACCCATCATCTTTATCAGTTCAAACAGCGAGGTCAGCGCCCTTGAGCAAGCCTTTCAGGCCGGTGGCTGCGACTATGTCTCCAAACCCTTTCATCAGCTCGAAGTGCTGGCCCGGGTGCAAAACCAGCTGCGCCTCAAGGAGCTGGGGCGCCAGCAGGCCAGAGTGCAACTCTACCAAAGCCTGTTCCAGCTCACCGCCGGCATTGCCCATGAGATAAATACCCCGCTGGGAGTCGGTATTACCGCCTCCAGCCTTATTCAGGGCGCTGGTGACCTGCTGGCCAACGCGGTGAAAAGCGGCGTGCTGGGTCAACGTCTGCTCCATCAGCAGCTCACCGATATCAAAGAGGGAACCGAGCTGGTTGAATCCAGCCTGCGCCGGGTTGCGCTGCTGGTCACCCGTTTCAAGGAGCTGACCCGGGATCAGACCGAGCTGGATGCCAATACCTTTTCAGTGCAGGAGAGTGTGCAGCAGCTGCTGCAGGCCTTCTCCCCAGAACTGCAGATCGCCAAGGTCAGTTACCATCTGGACGGCAACAAGGTCACCATAACCGCCCCCGAATCCCTGTTTCTGGACCTGGTCCAGGAGCTGATCAAAAACAGTCTGGATCACGCCTTTCATGGGGCCGGGGAGCACAGTTTCACCATCCATATCGAACAGCATGAGGGCTCACTGCTGCTCACCTACAAAGATTCCGGCCCC
>NZ_CAWNZT010000232.1:0-4961 GCF_963878965.1 Aeromonas sp. HMWF015
GGAACCGAGCCCGGGCACCTGTGCATCGCCACAGTTGAGGATGATGACCTCGGGTTGATGCTGTTGCAGGGCTTGCTCGACCCGGGGATGCCAGATGGTATCACCTACCAGATAGAGGCACTGTTCATCGGGGTGGGAGAAGACCACGCCGCATACCTCTCCCATGCGCTCGCCCAGTACCACCATCAACTGGTCGCTGCCGTGCTGGCCACCGGTCTGCTGCAGGCGAATGCCGGCAAACTCGGGCTGGTCGCTCAGCAGGCGCACATCCTCAAAGCCACTGGCACGAATGGCATCGGCATCTTTCTGGTGTTGCACCAAGAGCGGCAGATGTTTGGGGATCAGGGCTCTGGCGGCATCATCCCAGTGGTCGGGATGGTCGTGGGTGACGATCACTGCGTCCACATCGACCAGCTCATCGATCGGTAGCGGCAGCTCGACCAGCGGATTGCGCAGCTGGCTGTTGGCGGTGCCCTCAAAGCCGGGGAAGGCACCCTTGGCCGAGAGCATGGGGTCGATCAGAAAGCGGGTGCCGGCATAGTCGAGCAGCAAGGTGGCATTGCGAACCTGGGTAATCTTCATGGGATGGCTCCATGTTGGCTGGTGGATATGCAACCAATTATGGGAGACGGAGCGAATTGCCATCAGTGGCCCACGGGTCGATTATCATCACTATCGGGCCAACAGGCTGATGTTCCACAGGTCGGCGCGGCCATTTAAAAAATTTGAAAAAATCCCCTTGAAAGGAAAAAGTGAGCCCCTATATAGGTAACAAGGCCGGAACGCTCGACAGAGGTTTCGACCAGGCGCCCGTCCATAAGGAGGGCAAACAATCCGTTATCGCTCACAAGAGGGTAATACTATGCGTTCTATCGACTTTTCTCCGCTCTATCGTTCTGCCATCGGTTTCGATCGTCTGGCCAATCTCATCGAATCTGCGGCCAGCAATGGCAATGCCGGTTATCCCCCCTACAACATCGAGCAGTTGGGTGACAACGACTACCGCATCAGCATGGCGGTGGCGGGCTTTACCCAGGAAGAGCTGGAGCTGAGCTTCCAGGAAAATCTGTTGACGGTGAAGGGCAACAAGCAGGCCGATACCGAGCGCAACTATCTCTATCAGGGGATTGCCGAACGTGGTTTCGAGCGCCGCTTCCAGCTGGCCGACTATGTGCGGGTTAAAGGGGCCGATCTGAAAAACGGCTTGCTGCACATCGAGCTGGTGCGTGAAGTGCCCGAGGCGATGAAGCCGCGCAAGATCGAGATCAACGGCTGATAGCCTAAATTCACTGAAATTTTAAAATTTCCCAGGTGCCGATGACGGGCCTGTGGAGAGTTGAACCTGTTGCTTATTAGAAGGATAGGATTATGCGTAACCTCGATTTTTCTCATCTCTATTCCAACGCCGTCGGCTTCGAGCGGATGGCCCGTGAGCTGGAAGGTCTGTTCGAGCAGAAGACCACCGCTTACCCCCCGTACAACATTGAAAAGCGCGATCAGGATGGCTATCGCATCACGGTCGCCGTGGCTGGCTTCGAGCGCGAAGAGCTGGAGCTGGAGACCGAAAACGGCACCCTCAAGGTGAAGGGGCGCAAAGGGGCTGCTGCCGGTGAGCGTCAGTTCCTCCATCAGGGGATTGCCGAGCGCGACTTCGAGCTCGCCTTCAAGCTGAGCCAGCACGTGGAAGTGCAGGGTGCCAAGCTGGAGCATGGGCTGCTGACCATCGATCTGGCGCGCGAACTGCCGGAGGCGCTCAAGCCCCGGGCCATCCCCATTGGCAAACCCGAGCAGCTGGCGCTGCCCGGCTAAGCAAACCGGATCGCGATAAACAATAAAGGCCTGCATCTGCAGGCCTTTCTGTTTTTGGCTGGCTGGCCGGACTGACTTAGCCGGCGTAGAGGGTGTTGATTTCGTTGGCCAGAATGGCGATGCCACGGCGCACCAGCTCCTCGCTCTGGGAGTAGTTGAGGCGGATGCACTCCTGGCTGTGGCGCCACTCGGGGTCATCGATGCCGGGGAAGAAGTAGTGCCCCGGTACGATCAGCAGATTCTTCGCCTTCAGTCGCTCATAGAGTTCCTGACAGTGGATCGGCAAGCCTTCAAACCAGAGCCAGAGGAAGAGGGCGCCTTCCGGTTTGTGAATGTGGAAGCGCGGGTCGGGGATCGCTTCGCGCAGCAGCTGCACCGCCAGCTCCGCCTTCTGCTGATAGAAGGGTTTCACCACCTGTTCGCTGAGAGTGATTATGTCGCCGCTCTCGATCATCGGGATGGTGATGGCGGGCCCCAGACTGCCCGGCGCCAGATTGATGATGCCGCTCAGGTTGGTGATGGCCTGGATGATCTTCTCGTCGGCGATGACGATGCCGCAGCGGGTGCCCGGCAGGCCGAGCTTGGAGAGGCTCATGCAGAGGATGGTGTTGGCGTTCCAGAACGGCTTGGCTTCGCTGAAGATGATGCCCGGGAAGGGAACGCCGTAGGCGTTGTCGATCAGCAGCGGAATCCCCTTGTCGCGGGCGATCTGATCGAGATGTTCGATCTCTTCGTCGGTCAGCACGTTACCGGTGGGATTGGTGGGGCGGGAGACACAGATCACCCCGATATCGTCACCCACCTGCAGGCTCTCGAAATCCACATGGTACTTGAACTGGCCATCGGGCAGCTTCTCGATGGTGGGCTTGTAGGCCACGAAGTAGTCGTCGGCCAGCGCCGAGTCGGCATAGCCGATGTACTCGGGGGCGAGTGGGAACAGCACCTTCTTCTTGCGTCCATCGGAAAATTCGCCGGCCAGCAGGTTGAACAGGTAGAAGAAGGCATTCTGGCTGCCGTTGGTCAGGGCGATATTGCGGGCCGAGATATCCCATCCCAGCTCCTTGCTGAGCAGGGTTGCCAGCGCTTTGGTGAACCTGTCTTTGCCCTGTGGGCCGTCGTAGTTGGCCATCGCTTTGACCAACTCGCCGTTGTCGAGCAGGCTTTTGGCCTCGGCCTGAAAGCGCTCCAGCATGGCGGGGATGGGGGCCGGATTGCCGCCACCCAGCATGATGGCGTCCGGATTGGTCAGCCCCTGATTGAGGTCATCCATGAGTTGGGTAATGCCGGCGTGGCGAGTGAACTTCTCGCCGAACAAGGAAAATTCCATTCAGTGACAGATCCAGATTTGAGTTACGGAGATGTAGCACCATAGCTCAGTTTAAAAGCGGGTGTCGATCAAAATGATGTGACGTTCCACGTGGAACATGGTGCAAAAATCAAGCGTGGTTAAAAGCACCAACTGTTGGTTTAAAAATGACCGAGCGGAATGCATTTTGCGACTCAATTTGGTATCGAAAGATAGTTAATTTAAACAAAATCATCATGTTATGAATTGCATGAAGATTGGCACAACTATTGGAATAGCTATCTGGTCATCTCAACCATACCGGAGCAAACCAGATGAAAAGCCTGATCGCTACCCTGATTGTGAGTGCCCTGAGCCTAAACGTGATGGCCAACGAAAATCCGCGGCCCGAGCTGGAGAGTGCCCAGCTGGAACAGGATGTGCAGAGCGAGTTGCAACAGGCATCCCACGCCGTGGTGCAGGATGCGCTGCACAATCTCAAGCCGCTGGCGCTGGATACCCTGGTGGTGGAGGCGAGTCAGGCTGTGGCGACTCACCCCGAGAGTTGAGGTAGCGCAGGGGGGTCTGTCCCGTATGTTGTTTGAAGAAGCTGATGAAGGCGCTGTCGCTGGAGAACTCCAGCGCAGCGGCAATCCGGCTGATGGGCTCGCTTTCTGCCAGCAGCTCCATGGCGCGCAGCAGTCGCCACTGCTGACGCCACGCCTGATAGCTCATGCCTGTCTCCCGCATAAAGATGCGGCCAATGGTCTTGTCACTGGCACCCACCCGTTCGGCCAGCCGGTTGAGCCGATCGGGCAGGGCATCCCCCCGTTTCAACTGCTGTAGCCAGTCGCCCAGTCTGGGATCGGTCGGCAGCGGCAACTGCCACGACTCCCGCGGTGCCTGCCCCAACTCCTCCATAAACAGTGCCACCGTCCGTTGTTGCTGCTCTTGCGGTTTGTCCCACGGCCAGAGCGCCATCCGTTCGATCAGTTCGTGCAGCAGCGGATTGACCGCCAGCACTTCGACCGTGCCGGGCAACTCGGGGTGCGGCTGGAAGTAGAGGGAGCGGTAGGCCACCACACCGCGCATCAAGATCCGGTGTGAGGTGCCTGCAGGCAGCCAGGCGGCGCGGGTGGGTGGCAGCAGGCAGACCCGACCTTCCAGCTCCATGGTCATGCAGCCGGATTGGGCGAACAGCAGCTGATGGCGTTGATGTTGATGCAGACCCGAGTCGTGCCAGCCGAGCGCGGAGGCGATGCCGATCACGCTGCCGGTCAGCTGGTCGGGGTCAAAAGGGTGATCGGGAAGAATAAAGGCCATATGTCCGATTTTTGATGTTTATAGTCTTGCTTATTGTAATCAGACAAACGGCATCTCTCTAGAATGACGACCTCTTGTGAAGGAGGTTTGTCATGAACAACAAGTTGCCACCGTTCTGGCTGGTGGTGGGATTGATGATGTTTCCCCAGATTGTGGAGACCATCTACAGCCCGGTCCTGACCCACATCGCTACCCAGTTTCAGGTGAGCGAAGGGCAGGCATCCCAGACCCTGTCGGTCTATTTTCTGGCGTTTGCGGTGGGCGTGGTCTGCTGGGGGCGGCTCTGCGATCTGATCGGGCGCCGTCCCGCCATGCTGGCGGGTCTGCTCACCTATGGCGTCGGCACCTTGCTGGCGCTGCTGGCCAACCAGTTTGAAACCCTGCTGCTGGCCCGGGTTATCTCGGCTTTTGGCGCCGCGGTGGGATCTGTGGTGACCCAGACCATGCTGCGCGATAGCTATCAGGGCAACGATCTGGCGCGGGTCTTCTCGGTGATGGGCATTGCGCTCTCACTCAGTCCGGTGCTGGGGCTGCTCAGTGGTGG
>NZ_CAWNZT010000232.1:4971-5602 GCF_963878965.1 Aeromonas sp. HMWF015
GCTGGTTCGGCTATCTCGGGGTGTTCAGCGGCCTGCTGGTACTGGCGGTAGGTTTGCTGCTGGTGACCTGCTGGCAGTTACCGGAAACCCGTCCGGCCACCAGCCAGCAAGTCGCACTCTGGCCGTTGGCGTGCCGGATGATGAAGGATGGCGGGCTCTGGCGCAGCGCCATGCTGGTCGCCCTGTTCAACACCATGCTGTTTGGTTACTACAGTCTGGCGCCGTTCCTGTTTGCCGGATTGGAATTGAGCACCGGCGAATTTGGTTACTCGGGGCTCTTGCTGGCACTGGCGACCCTGCTTGGCAGCCTGCTCAACAAGCATCTGCTGGGGAAGGGGTGGCTGCCGTCATCTCTGGTCAGACTGGCTTGCGCTCTGGCGCTGGTTACCGGGCTGCTGGTCTGGGCGACTCAGGCCACCCTCTGGTTCCTGTTGCCCATGATGGGAATCGTGGTGGCCTTCGGGCTGGCGATCCCCAATGTGCTGAGTCAGGCGCTGCTGGCCTATCGCGAGGTAGCAGGCAGTGCTGGCGCCCTGTTCGGGCTTGGCTACTACCTGCTGCTCAGTCTGGGGTTGGCGGTGGCGGCCGGATTGCAGGATCTCGGCCTGTTGCTGAGTGGCTGCGGTCTGCT
>NZ_CAWNZT010000232.1:5612-13794 GCF_963878965.1 Aeromonas sp. HMWF015
TTGTGGCTCGGTCCCCAGATGTCGTTGAGCAGCTGGGTCTGCATCACCAGCTTGCCGGGGTGGCACACCAACGCCTGCAGCAGGGCGAACTCCTTGCGGGAGAGGGGGATCTCCTCCTCCTTCATGGTCACCTTGTGGCTGCTGATATCCAGCGTCAGGCCGCATTGGGGGAAGTGGCGCCGCTCGCCGCTGCTGACGCCAGCCCGCTGGCGCAACAGCACACGGATGCGGGCCATCATCTCGCCGATGCCGAACGGCTTGCTCATGTAGTCGTTGGCGCCGGCATCCAGCAGCCGCACCTTCTCCTGCTCCGAATCGCGGGCCGACAGCACCAGCACCGGATTGGGGTGGTGTTCGCGAATGGCCTGCAATACCTGAATACCATCGCCATCCGGCAGACCGAGATCGAGGATCACCAGATCGGGGTTGAGGTGGCGATACTGCTCCAGCCCTTCATTGACCCCCACCGCCTCACTCACCTGATGCCCCTCGGCAATCAGGCTGATCCGCAGAAAGCGACGGATCGCCGCTTCATCATCTATGACCAGAATGTGCGCCATCGAACCTCCAGAGGCGAATGGTGGGAGGGGCTGAGTGACCCGATCAGGCGGTCAGCCATCAGACCTCCGGTGAATTGAGGGCGAGCGGCAGGGAGATGCGCATGCAGGTGCCGTTGCCATTGGGGCCGGAGAAGGCCCAAATCTTGCCGCCGTGGGCCTCTATCATAGCGCGGGAAATGGCGAGGCCAAGCCCGGTGCCGCGGCTGCCGCAATCGCCAACCGGCTGGGTGTAGAAGAGGTTGAAGATCTTCTCCCGATCCGATTCGGCGATACCGACCCCGATATCGATGATGTCGATGATGAGGTCGGGTTCGGCCACCATCACCTTGAACTCGATGGGGGTGCCTGCCGGCGAGTAGCGGGAGGCGTTGTCGAGGATATTGACCAGCACCTGCTCGATCAGGGCGCCGTGCACATAGAGCTGGGGCACATGCTGATCGAAATGGACCAGCAGCTTGTGCTGGCGCCAGGAGGAGTCGAGCCGCTTGCGGGCGCTCTCCACCAGATCCGCCAGATCGACCCAGTCCCGTTTCAGCTGGAAGTCGGGGGAGCCGATACGAGTCATATCCAGCAGATTTTGCACATAGCTGTGCAGGCGGCGCGCCTCCTCCTGCACCGAGTGGAGCAGTTCGTCGCGGTCTTCGGCGGGGATCCGGTCACCATATTCCAGCAGGGTGCTGCCAGCCCCCATGATGGTGGCCAGCGGCGTTTTCAAATCGTGGGAGACCGAGGAGAGCAGGGCGGCTCGCATCCGGTCGGTCTCCGCCTGCAACTGACTGTCGGCCAGCCGCTCGTTGAGGTCGATCCGCGCCAGCGCGGCGCGAATGTCAGTGAGCAGTGCCTGCAGCTGATGCTCGGCGGAGGAGGAGAGCGGATTGCTGAGGCTGATGCCGATCACCAGATCGTCGCTGAGGTGGTGATACTGCGCCTCGGCGGCATTGAGGGTGGCGGTGTGGGCCCCGGCGCTCTGCTTCTGGGCCAGACACCAGTCGATGGCCGCCTTGTCGGTCTGCCCGGGCCTGTGCTTCTCGTTGCCGAGCCGATCGTTGAACTCCTTGTCGATCACCACGGTCGGCTGGCCGAGCGCCAGTGAAATGGCCTGAGCACCTTGTCTGAGCACCTCCTCCGGGCTGCTGGCGGTGGCCAGCCCCTGACTGAGGGAGAGCAATGCATTGCCCAGCTGCTGGGTCTCGCGCAGACCGATCAGTTGTTGCCGCTGGCGGGAGGCGAGCCGCCCAGCCGTCATGCCGACGATAAGCAGCACGAACAGGGTGAGCAGATCGCTGTGGTTGGCGACGCTCAGGGAGAAGTAGGGGGCGGTGAAGAGCAGATTGTGGGCGATAAAGCCCAGCACAGCCGCCAGTGTGGCGGGCACCAGACTGGTGGTGAGGGCTGTCGCCAGCACCCCCAGTACAAAGATGAGTGGCAACGCTGCGGGCGGCAGCCAGTAGGAGAGCCCCCATGCGGCGGCCGAGGTGATCCCCATGATGGTCACCGCCAGCAGGCTGTGGTGTATATCCTTCGGGGTCGGGACGCGCATCCCCACTTCGGGCTTCTGCTTCTCGGTATCGACCAGCGTGATTTCGAGCCCTTGCGCCTGCTTGAGCAGGTGCTGCACCAGCGAGCGGCGCCACGGCGCCTTGTGAGGTTTGCCGAGCAGCAGCTGGGAGACCTGTTGCTGTTCGGCGGTCTCCAGCAGGGTGTTGGCGACCGCCGGACTGGAGAGGGTCAGCACCTTGGCACCGAGGTGGGAGGCGAGCGCCAGCGCCTGCTCCACATCGGCCGAGCGGCGGCCATTGCTGTCGACATGCACCACCAGCCACGGGAGCTGACGGCGCTGGGCAAAGCGGTGGCCGTAGCGCACCAGCGCCGAGCCGTGCAGGTCACCGAGGCAAACCATCAGCTTGCCCCGCAGCGGCAAGGTGCTCTTGCCTGCTGCCTGCCACTGCAGTTGCAGATCGCCCTCCACATGGCTGGCGGCGGTCTGCATCGCCAGCTCCCGCAATGCGGTGAGGTTGTTGAGGGAGAAGAAGGATTGCAGTGCCGCCTTGGCCTGATGGGGCACATAAACCTTCCCCTCCTTGAGGCGGCCGAGCAGCTCCTTGGGGGGCAGGTCGATCAGCACCAGACTGTCGGCTTCCAGCAGCACCTGATCGGGCAGGGTCTCTTTTACCCTGACCCCGGTGAGCTGCCACACCAGATCGTTGAGACTCTCCAGATGCTGCACGTTGAGGGTGGTGTAGACGTCGATCCCGGCGTTGAGCAGCTCCTCCACATCCTGCCAGCGCTTCTCGTGGCGGCTGCCGGGGGCGTTGCTGTGGGCCAGCTCGTCCACCACGGCGATGGCGGGCTTGCGCGCGAGCAGGCCGTCGAGATCCATCTCCTCCAGTCGCTGCTGGCGGTGCATGTGGATCTTGCGCGGCATGATGGCGAGCTTGTCGAGCAGGGCCAGGGTTTCTTGACGGCCGTGGGTTTCCACCACGCCGATCAGGATGTCTACCCCCTCTTTGGCCTGTTCCCGCACTGCCTGCAGCATGGCGTAGGTCTTGCCCACGCCGGGAGCTGCGCCGAGAAACACCTTCAGCTTGCCCTTGTGCTCCTGTTCCAGGCTCGCCAGCAGGGCGTCGGCCCTTACCTCATCACGCATCCCCATGCTCCTGCATCAGACTCGTCAGCAGGGCGTCAGCGCTTGCTAGATCAGCCATTGTTATCCCTATCGAGCCAATTGCCCGTTTCGAAAATCGAGGTCATCACCAAACCGGAACGGGCGCCATCAGGCGCCCTTTTTATGATCCAGTTGCAGATTCAGCTGGAGAATGTTGACCACCTGCGGGCCAAGGATACCAGCTTGTGTGGCCGACTTGACCTGCTCCGTCAGTTGGGCGGGATCCAGTCCACGTTCTTTGGCGACGCGGTCGACCTGAGCCAGCACCGCATCGAGTGGCAGGTGGGGATCGAGGCCGGAGGCGGAGCGGGTCAGCATGGCGGGGGAGCGGGTTCCAGGCTGTGCCTTGGCCACCTGTTCGGCGAACTCTGCCCGCAGCGGTGAGCTCATCCCCAGATTGCTGGCGCTGCCGCCTATGGTGTTGAAATCGCTGGCGGAGGGACGGGGATGGAAGTAGTCAGCCCGCTCGAATTTCTGCCCCAGCAGGGCGCTACCGATGAGTTGCTGCTTGCTGTCGGTCAGCTGGCTGCCGTTGGCCTGCCAGGGGAACAGCAGTTGGGCCAGTCCGGTGACCGCCAGCGGATAACCCACTCCCAGCAGCAGGGTCAGGGTCAACAGGGTTCTGATTGCTATCATGATTCTCTTGCTCCAAAAGGATGGCTGGGGATGCGGGTCTGCCCCGCATCCCGGTTATGTCGTTACACCAGACCCAGGCCGGTAATGACCAGATCGATCAGCTTGATGCCGATAAACGGAACCAGCAGGCCGCCGACACCGTAGATCAACAGGTTGCGGCGCAGCAGGCTGGCGGCCGAGCCTTTCAGGTCGACACCACGCAGCGCCAGCGGCACCAGCGCCACAATGATCAGGGCGTTGAAGATGATGGCCGACAGGATGGCGCTCTGCGGGCTGCCCAGCTGCATCAGGTTCAGCGCCCCCAGTTGCGGGTAGGCGGCGATGAACAGGGCTGGCAGGATGGCAAAGTACTTGGCCACGTCGTTGGCGATGGAGAAGGTGGTCAGGGCGCCACGGGTCACCAGCAGCTGTTTGCCGACCAGCACCACATCCAGCAGCTTGGTGGGGTTGGAGTCGAGATCCACCAGATTGCCCGCCTCCTTGGCGGCTTGGGTACCCTCGTTCATGGCCAGACCCACATCAGCCTGCGCCAGTGCCGGTGCATCGTTGGCACCGTCGCCGCACATGGCAACCAGACGACCATCGGCCTGCTCCTGCCGGATATAGGCGAGCTTCTTCTCCGGCGTCGCTTCGGCGATGAAGTCATCCACCCCGGCTTCTGCGGCGATGGCGGCGGCGGTTTTCGGGTTGTCACCGGTGATCATCACGGTACGGATCCCCATGTGGCGCAGGATCTGGAAGCGAGCCTTGATACCGGGCTTGATGATGTCCTTGAGGTAGACCACTCCCAGCAGTTGCTCATGGGTACAGACCAGCAGCGGAGTCCCACCCTGACGGGCGATGCTGTCGACTGACTTGAGTACCAGCTCCGGCACCGCCTTGCGGTCGAGGCTGAGGTAGTTCAGCACGGCATCTACCGCACCCTTGCGATATTGATGACCGTTGCGATCCAGCCCGCTCAGCCGGGTTTCGGCGCTGAAGGGGATCACCTTGTCGCTCTCCAGCTGGCTCGGCTTGGCCATGCTTTTGCTGGCCAGAGTCAGGATGGATTTGCCCTCCGGGGTGTTGTCACCCAGCGAGGCCAGCATGGCCGCTTGTGCCAGCAGGGCCGGGTCGATGCCCGGTGCCGGGATCAGTTCGTCAGCCATTCGGTTGCCGAAGGTGATGGTGCCGGTCTTGTCCAGCAGCAGGGTACGCACGTCACCGGCCGCTTCCACGGCACGGCCAGACTTGGCGATGACGTTCAGCTTCACCAGTCGATCCATACCGGCAATGCCGATGGCGGAGAGCAGGCCGCCGATGGTGGTCGGGATCAGGGTGATAAAGAGAGCGATCAGGTAGAGACGCGGTACCTGGGTGCCGTTGTAGTCGAGGAACCAGGGCAGGGTGGCGACCACCAGCAGGAAGATCAGGGTCAGACCCACCAGCAGGGCATCGAGCGCCATTTCGTTGGGGGTCTTCTGGCGCTTGGCCCCTTCCACCAGTGCGATCATCCGATCCAGCGTACTTTCGCCCGGATTGTTGCTGACGCGCACCCAGATCTCGTCGGAGACGACGGTGGTGTTGCCAGTCACACCGCTGCGGTCGGTGCCCGACTCGCGGATGACGGGGGCGGATTCGCCAGTGATGGCGGCCTCGTTGACTGAGGCGATACCGGCGACCACTTCGCCGTCGGCCGGGATCATCTCGCCGCTGCGTACCAGCACCAGATCCCCCTTCATCAGGCTGGTGGCGGGCACCCACTCGCCCTGACCATCTTTGGCATTGATCACCCGACGGGCCTTGAGCTGGCTCATGCCCGCTTTCAGGCTATCGGCACGGGCCTTGCCGCGTCCCTCGGCCAGAGTTTCTGCGAAGTTGGCAAACCAGAGGGTCAGCCAGAGCCAGGCGGTCAACTGCCAGGCCAGCGAGGGAGCAACCCCCGAGAAGGGCTGCCCCAACAGCGATTCCACGGTGGCCATCACGGCAGCCAGCCAGAGGGTGAACAGGATGGGGCTGCCAAACAGCGCCTTGGGATTGAAGCGATAGAGGGCCTCAACCATTGCCTGGATGATCTGTGATTTCTGTTTTTTGCCCTTCACCAACATGGTGTCGGTGCTCATTGCAGTGGACTTGCTCATTGGAAAGCTCCCAGCATCAGATAGTTGGCCATTGGCATCCGGATGGTGATCGACAGGGTCAGGTTCATCAGAGTGCTCCTCCGATCAGGCTCAGATGTTCGGCCACCGGGCCCAGTGCCAGCACCGGCAGGAAGGAGAGGCCACCTATCAGCAGGACGGTGATGATCAGCAGGGTAACGAACAGCGGGCCGCTGATGGGGAAGTCCCCTTCGCTCGTCTCCTGACGGGGCGCGCGGGCCAGCTGACCGGCGATGGCCAGTACCGGAATGATGTAGCCGAAGCGACCGAGCAGCATGGCCAGACCGATGGCGATGCACTGCCAGTTGTCACCGGCGGCAAAACCGGCGAAGGCGGAGCCGTTGTTGCCGGCAGCCGAGGCGTAGGCGTAGATGAGGCGTGACAGACCGTGCGGGCCATCATGGCCGATGATGGTGCTGGCATCCGGCATCAGCATGGTGACACCACCGATCACCAACACACCCACCGGCATGACCAGCATGCTGGCGACCACCCACTTCATTTCGGTGATGCCGAGGCGTTTGCCCAGATAGGTCGGGGTGCGCCCTACCATCAGGCCGCACAGGAATACGGTCAGCAGCACGAACAGCATCATGCCGTAGATACCGGAGCCGACCCCGCCGAAGATGACCTCACCCAGCAGCATGTTGATCATGCCCACCATGCCGCCGAGCGGAGTAAAGCTGTCGTGCATGGCGTTGACGGCACCGTTGGAGGCGGCAGTGGTCGCCACTTCCCAGATGCTGGAGAGCACAGGGCCGAAGCGGCTCTCCTTGCCTTCCCAGTTGCCAGCCATGTTGCTGGCGTCAGTGGTGAGCTGGGCGAGGGCGGGATCCGGTTTCAGCTCCTGGGAGAGGGAGACGAAGAGCCCCAGCACCAGCATGAGGGCCATGGCGCCGAGAATGGCGCGACTGTGGGCCATGTCCTTCACATAGCGGCCCAGAGTAAAGACCATGGCTGCGGCGATGGTGAGCAGGGCGACCATCTCCAGCCAGTTGGAGAGGGCTGTCGGGTTCTCGAACGGATGTGCTGAGTTGATGCCGAAGAAGCCGCCGCCGTTGGAGCCAAGCTGCTTGATGGCGATCTGAGAGGCCGCCGGGCCGAGGGGCAGCAGCTGCTCCTGACCCTCCACACCGTGGAACGGCAGATAGGCGGAGAGGCTTTGCGGCACCCCTTGCCATACCAGCACCAGCGCCATGATCAGTGCGATGGGCAGCAGCACATAGAGGCAGAAACGCACCAGATCCTGCCAGAAGTTGCCAAGGTTGATGGTCTGCTGGCGGGCGATGCCGCGGAACAGGGCAATGGCGACGGCGGCGCCCGTCCCTGCGGAGACGAAGTTCTGGGTGGTCAGGCCCACCATCTGGCTGAAGTAGGAGAGGCTGGCCTCACCGGAATAGGCTTGCCAGTTGGTGTTGGTCATAAAGCTGACCGCGGTGTTGAATGCCAGTTGCCAGCTCAGACCCGGCAGTTGTTGCGGGTTGAGGGGCAGCAACCCCTGCGCCATCAGGATCAGGAACAGCAGACCGAAACCGGCGCCGTTGAAGGCCAACAGGCTGAGGGCGTAAGACTTCCAGTCCTGCTCCCGCCCATCGGTGCCACAGCAAGCCAGCGTGGCGCGCTCGACCGGTGCCAGCCAGCGGATTTTGCCTTCAAATACCCGGTAGATGTAGTTGCCCAGCAGCGGTGCCGGCAGCAGAACCAGCAGCACGAAGGCCACCGGATAGATTATTTCTTGCCACATGTTCTAGTTCCTCACTCGTGGTCACGGTGCGTCAGGGCACGCATTGGATTGCCCACGAGGCTCGGCAGTTTGCTGGCCACCGGGTAGATAATTTCTTGCTGCATATAGGTAGTCCCTCACTCGTGACTGCGCGTGAGTGCGCGCATCAGATAGGCCATCAAGGCGAGGACGAGCAGCAGATATAGCCAATTCATATCGACTCCATTGAGATAATTAGCTGCGAGAGCCGATGTAAGACCATATCGACTCTGTTGGTGTCATTGACGATGAAAAGGGTATGTAAAACAGGCGTAAAGGCGCCATAAAGCGCCATGTGGCAGGCGTAAAATCGGCGTAAAGAACGACGGATTTGCGAGAGAAATGGCGAGGAGGGATCAAAAAACCCGGCCTGAGCCGGGTTTGGATGAAGGGATTACATGGCTGTAGAAGCTGGCTGCTC
>NZ_CAWNZT010000233.1:0-1940 GCF_963878965.1 Aeromonas sp. HMWF015
CTGCGAAAGTTGAAGGTGAGTTGGGTCAGGCGCTCGAGGTTGAGGCCAATATGGGCGACCTCCTGATTGAGCAACGCGAGCAGCGCTTGGGCAACGGGCAGGGCAAAACCGTCCTGGAGAAAGGGAATAGTCATAAGCGTTCCTTGTCATATCCAATAAAGCGAGGGAGGCATTAGCCTCCCTCTGGATGTGGTTGTAATGGTGGGTGTAAGCCATCGTCACGGTGTGCCAAAGTCCGTTGATGACCCAGGCGAAATACAGTTGTTATCTGGTGAGCCAATGGCAGGCAGTACCTCTGCAAGGTGGCTGGTGGGCAAATCGATGGGTGGATTTGACGGCAGCAATAGCGCCACCGAGGTTGCGTTGCGAAGCGCTTCCCAGAACGTGGGGAAGTCCCCTTGCCGGTAAGGGGCATCGTAGCGTTCCCCGTCCACCAGCAAGGCAAACTGACGTTTGCTGTCGCTGCCATACTCACGACCGTTCACCGTCGCCAACATGGTGAGTGGCGCATCATCCCGGCAGATGAGGGTGAGCAGGGTGGAGCCTGCTAGGTTGACGGTGTAGTTCGCCTGCGTACCCGGCCCCCAACTGCGAGACCAGCCACTTTCCTCTGCCCCGACACCACTGGTGACAAGTGCCACCAGCAGTGCGATAAGTCGGTTCATTGTGGTTACCTTTTAAAAATAACAGGGGGCTGTTGCCTCCCTGGGTTGGGTTATTGGTCAAACGACAGCGTCTGCTCGCCACCGAGTGTGGTCACCGTGACCTCCAAGGGGTTGCAGTCTTCCGGCAGCAGAGAGAGCGTTACTTTGCCGCCAAAGCCCATCCGAAATGGCAGCTTGGCTTTCGGATCGATCGTGCAACTGCCCCGGTTGATCTTGAGGTCGGTGATCACCATCCGGTTACTGCGGCTGGTAATGTCGAGCAAGTACTTGTTCCATGTCGTTTTGCGATAGTACGGATTGATACGCTTACGCAGATGCACATCCCCATCCTTCAACGGTTCGATGTTGGCCAGATCATCATCAAGCACAGCCGCGCTGTGCTGCTCGGCGGTTAGGCAAGGGAAGCCTGGCGTACCCAGTGCAGGTAAGGTTTTCGCTATCTCATTGGTTGGGAAAGAGAATTTTCTGCTATTTCTATCACCCTGATGGACCCACAGCTCTTTTGCATTTCTCAATGCTGTCCAAAGCTTTTCAAAACTTTGCTTGTCTTGAAGGGCCCGGTGACCCACGAAGATCTTGCCATCGACGTCAAAAACGAAATCATTTTGATAGTCCTGAGAGCCATATTTTCCGACACTCATGATGTTCACATCGATGGTGGCTGGTTTGTTGGGGTGACATCTAATGGTGAATGAGTCAGCTCGGTTATATACGGAATAGGTATATCCTTTGCTCGCATCGCCAAAACTGCTCCAGCTCCCTTTGGCAGGTTGCGGCTTCTCTGACTCGGGTTTCTCTTTGGCTCGGCAGAAATAGCCCGATGAACCGACGGCAGGCAACGCAGCAGCGAGTCCCGTGGTGGGTACTGGGACGATGCCTTGCTCTTCCTCGTCTTCAGTAAAAATCGCCAGTTGCTTGGCAGCGCGAAGCGCTTCCCAAAAGGCCGGGAAGTCCTCACCGAGACGACGAATACCATCGTATCGCTTGCCATCAATAATCAACCCGAATGCCTTGTCTCCGTAGTGGCCATACTGGGTATAACCCACCGTCGCAATGAGCTCGGCGGTATCGCTGGGGTCACAGGTGAGGGTCAGGCTCACCTCCTCCTTCCCTGAGTTGTCCTCCACCCGGTAGTTGTATCCCGGAAAGGGCTTGCCCTTGCTGACTTGCCACACCCCCTCTTGGGCAGGTGCAGCATGGGCCTGAATGGCTGCCAGCATGGCAAGCAGTAACAGTGACTTTTTCATATTTGTTTCCTTGTTATTTGTTCCGTCT
>NZ_CAWNZT010000234.1:0-1068 GCF_963878965.1 Aeromonas sp. HMWF015
GGGGTCATCGGGTTCTGGTTGTGCATGTGCACCTCCCCGATACTCAGGTACTTGGGCGGCTTCTGGTTGGCGGTGGTTGCGGCCGCGTTGGCCTGGATCAGCTGCTGACCCAGCCCGCCAGCCGGTACGCGGCTTTGGCTACCCTGGCTAAAGCGGGCGAGGGGGGCGTTGATGTTCTCCTGATTGGGCAAGTTGAGATCCGGCATGCTGCCCATCTCGATATTGACGCCCGGGATCATGTTCAGTTTCTCGACCAGCCAGTCCACCGCCTGTCCGAGCAGCTTGAACACGCTCCAGTCGGCCATGCTCTTTTTCAGGTCGTCCCAGTAGTAGATGGCCGCCACCACGGCACCGATCAGCAGCACAATGCCAGCCACGATCAAGCCCACAGGGTTGGCATACATGGCGATGTTGACCGCCAGCAGGATGGCGCGAAAGGTCGCCATCCCGGCATTGAGCAGGGCGAGCGGAGCGGTGATGATGGACCAGGCGATACCGAGCCCCAGGGTGGCCAGCTTGGCCAAGCCGGCGATCAGCATCCAGGTACCGGTCACCATGCTCAAACCCACGATGGCGAGCAGGGCATAGCTGATGACCTTGGTCAGGTTCGGGAAGAGGTGCGTCCAGCGCAGCACCTCGTTGGCGCCATCGGCAAAGACGCTCATCACGGCGTTGATAGCGGGCAGCACTACCCCGAACGCGGCGGCGCGGATGGCAAACCAGGCTTGCTCGACCCGCTGCCACTGGTCAGTCATGGCTGCAGCCATCTGCTCGGCCTTGCCCATGCCGTGGGTGTTGGCCAGGGCATTGATGTTGGTGGCGAGCCCTTTGGTGTTGGTCATCAGGAGCTTTACCATGCTGACCGCCTCATCCGAGCCGAACGCCTTCTTGAGCTCGTCCCCTTCGGCCACGCTCAGGGTGTCGCCATAGCGCGCCTTGAGCTTGTCCAGCATGGTGAGCACCGGCAGCATGTTGCCCGCGGCATCGGTGAATTGGATACCGAGCGCCTTCTGGGCATTGCCGACGCCTGCCAGAAACGCCTTGAACTTGGTACCGGCCTCGCCGCCG
>NZ_CAWNZT010000235.1:0-12451 GCF_963878965.1 Aeromonas sp. HMWF015
GGCATGCTCCCGAGGGGTTGAGTGAAACCCGGCGGCATGCCGAGTTCCAATTTGTATTAGAGACCTTGCGCCGCTTTCGTGGCCATCGTACCCGCACAGCCGATGCACTGGGCATGACAACCCGGGCACTGCGCTACAAGCTTGCGGCGATGCGTGAGCAAGGCATTGATATTGAACAGCAGATTCAAGCAGAGGGATAAATAGTGAAGATTCAAATGATGTCATCGCAGGTGACACTCCTGCAACAGATGCAGGAGATGCAGCGTGTCGCCAGTCAGACACCGTCCATCGAATCCAATAGTGATGTATCGGGAGCATCGTTTTCAGAGGCTATGCACGACGTAGTCGGGCGTGTCAATGAACAGCAAAATATTGCCTCAAAATTGATGGCATCGGTCGATGCGGGACAGAGCGATGATCTGGTGGGAGCCATGGTGGCGAGTCAAAAAGCCGGCTTGAGTTTTTCAGCCTTGATGCAGGTTCGCAACAAGCTGATGACCGGTTTTGACGACATTATGCGCATGCCGCTCTGAGGTAACAGATGACTGAACTGGTAACATCCCCTCAGGGGGTCGCCCCTGATTCGCTCAAAATCAGGTTGCAAGAGGGGCTACGCAATTGGCGTACTCTCTCCCGTGACAATAAATCGATCCTGACTATTGCTCTGCTGGCTGCCATTGTGGCCGGTACCATAGTCGTTATCCTTTGGACCTCCAGCAAAAACTATGTGCCCCTGTATGGCAAACAGGAGCTATACGATACCGCCAACATCATGGAGATGCTGGAGAAAGAGCAGGTACCTTTCCGTCTGGAAAAGAGCACCGGTCAGGTACTGGTTCCTGAAAATCAGCTGGCTCATGTCCGGATGGCACTTGCTGCGCGAGGGGTGCGTGCAGCCATGCCGTCGGGTCTGGAAGGGCTGGACAACGTAACCGGGTTGGGTACCAGCGAATTTATGGAAGGGGCGCGTTATCGTCATGCCCTGGAAGGGGAGCTGGCCCGCACCATCATAGCGCTCGATGCCGTGCGCAGTGCCCGTGTTCATCTGGCTATTCCGAAGCGCACGCTATTCGTTGGACGCGATGAGGAGAAACCGAGTGCATCGGTAATGCTCGATATGCAACCGGGCCAATCCATCGAAGCGGGTCAGGTCGAGGCGATAGCCAACCTGGTGGCGGGCAGTATTTCCGGGATGAAACCTGGTGCCGTGACCGTGGTTGATCAATCCGGCCAGTTGCTCAGCGCTGAGCTGGGGGACAAGGTCGGGTTTGGCAAGCAGAGCGTGCAACAGATGGAGTATGTGCGCAAGCTGGAACAATATATCCGTCAGCGTGCCAATGACATGCTCTATCCCATTTTGGGCAGCACCAATTTCAAGGTGCAGATCGCGGCAGACGTGAACTTCAATGCCGTCGAAGAGACCCAGCAGCAGCTCGATCCGCAAGGTGTGGTGACTCAAGAGTCCAACAAGTCCGACAAGACTATCGATGCGCTGGCGATGGGGATCCCGGGGGCGTTATCCAACCGCCCGCCTGAAACGGCGGCAAAAGATGAAAAGGCTGGTGCTGACAAAGGCAATGCAAATGCCAATACCGCGACACAACAGAACGACACTCGTACCGAGCGTCAGGAAATCAGCAAGCAGTACGAAAACAGTCGCACCATAGTGCACACCCGTTACCAGCAGGGGCGGCTGGAGCGAATTAACGTCTCCATTCTGCTTAACCAGCAGATCGCACCAGAAGGAGGTTGGAGTGCCGAGCAACTGACACAGATCCGTCAGATGGTGGAGCGTGCAGTCGGTTTCGATGAGACGCGTGGCGATCAGATCAGCCTGCAGGCCTTCGATTTCAATGGTGCAGTACAAGTAGCCGCGCCCGAATCCAGTTGGTGGGAAACCCCTTACTGGCAAGACTCCCTGCGTTATCTGGTCGGCGGTTTGCTTGGCCTGACACTGGTCTTCTTCGGTATTCGTCCACTGGTGAAACATCTGGTTCGTACCCAGCAGCAGCCGGATATGGAAATGAGTGAGACTGAGGAAGGTCTGGAGCCCTCCGTCGGATTGTCGATGCGCAGTGATGACCTTCAACCTCCGGTCACATTGTCCAGTGGCTTGATCCATGCAGACAATGAGATTGAACCCCAATTCACATCATTGGATTTGGACTCACTGCCAGAGCCGGGATCTGAACTTGAAGTGCAACTCAAGCATTTGCAGTTGTTGGTGGAAAAAGATACCGCCCGCGTGGCGGAGGTTTTCAAAGCGTGGGTGAGTGGCAATGAACAGCGTTAACTTGAATCAGAGTGCTGTCGATATCGATATCGACAACCTTGAGAAGGCCGCCATCTTGTTGCTGAGCATGGGGACAGAGTCAGCAGCCAAGGTGATGCAGAAGCTCTCCCGTGACGAGGTGCAGCGTTTGATTTCCAAGATGGCAGCGCTCTCTGGCGTCAGTGCTATCGAAGCGAAATGGACATTGCAACAGTTCTTCAATCAATACCGTGAGCAGAGCGGTATTGGCAGTGCCTCACGGGAGTATCTGGAGCAGACGCTGGATCTGGCGTTGGGCCAACGTCTCTCCCGCAGTCTGCTCGACAGTCTGTACGGCGATGTGATGAGCCAGGATATCCAGCGTCTGCAGTGGGTACCTGCCGATGTGCTTGCCCGTTTCTTCCGCAACGAGCATCCCCAGATGCAGGCTGTGCTGCTGGCCTTCCTGCCGCCCCAGACCGCATCAGCCGTGCTCGATGCCTTGCCCGGCTCGGTGCATGACGATTTGCTGGTGCGCGTCGCCAGTCTCAGCAGTGTCAGTGAACATGTGCTGGGCGAACTCAGGCTGACACTGGATCGCTGTCTCACCTACGTGGCGGATCAATCCGGTGCCAAGGTAAACGGGGTGCGGCAGGTAGCCGATATTCTCAACCGTTATCAGGGTGACAAGGAGCAGATGCTCTCCCTGTTGCGCGAACACGATGGTGACATGGCGCTGGAGATCGAGAAGAACATGTTCGATTTCATGGCGTTGCGCCGTCAGAGCGACGACACATTGCAACGGTTGGTGCAGGAGCTGCCAAGCGAATTGCTGGCATTGGCTCTCAAGAACACCGAAACCAGCTTCCGCAAAGTGGTGTTGGGTGCCATGCCGAAGCGGATGGCTCAGGCGCTGGACGATCAGATCCAGAACCAGGGCAGTGTCTCTTTGCGCAAGGTCGAGCAGGCAAGGGAAGAGGTCATGCAGCTGGTTCGCGAGTTGGTGGAGCAGGGCGAGATCGAGTTCCAGCTGTTCGAAGAGCCCACCGTCAGTTAACAGGAGGCATTCATGAGTCACAATGTGCGCAAATTGATGCCTGGGGCGACCCGTCTGTATCGTTTCCCTGCGCTCGGTCAGAGTGGGGAAGAGGCGCGGAGTCAGCAAGAACAGTTTGAATTCGGCTATCAGCAGGGGCTGGAGCAAGGTCATGACGAAGGTTATCAGGCCGGCTATCAGCAAGGGCTGACCAGCGGCCTGCAGGAAGGCGAGAGCACCGGTTTGCAACAAGGGCAAACTCGCGGGTTTGCTCAGGGCCTTTCGGAGGGGCGAGCTGCCTTCGAACAGGCAATGGTGCCGTTTGCCAAGCTGCAAGAGCAGTGGGAGTCACTGAGCCGGGCCCGGATGGCCGAGCAGAAAGAGCTGATTGCCCAGCTGGTGGCGCAGGTGGCCAAGCGGGTCATCATGGCCGAGTTCACCCTCAATCCGCAGCAGGTGATGAATCAGGTCGAGCAGGCGCTTGCGACCTTGCCGAGTGAGTCGGAAGAGCTGGTGATCTACCTCAACGAGGGAGACCGACAGCGACTCGCCGAGCAGGGGGTGACGCGCTGTGAAGGGTGGCCATTGCAAGTTGATGCAGCGCTCGGGGTAGGCGATGCCCGTATCGAAACGCGCGCTGCCGTCGTTGAGGTAAGCACCAGCTCCCGCCTGGCAACCTGCATCGAACAGCTCAACAGCTCGCTGGACGTGCCGCAAGATGCATGAAGCCTTGCAGCAGGCACTGACCAGTGCGCTGGACAATCTGGATGAGCTGCCCGCGTTTCGTCGTTTTGGCCGGTTGGTGCGAGTGACCGGTTTGACTCTGGAAGTAGTCGGCTGCCAACTTGTGATGGGGCAGCGTTGTCGTGTCAGCACGGCAAGTGGCGCCCCCTTGCTGGCCGAGGTGGTCGGTTTTAACCGGGATATCTCTTACCTGATGCCGCTGCAGCCGATGAGTGGCCTCTTCGCGGGGGCTCAGGTCGAACCGATCGATGGAGAAGAAACTGTTCGGCTTGGTAGTCATCTGCTGGGGCGGGTACTCGATGGACTGCTGCAGCCCCTCGACGGGCAGCCGTTACCCGACGTTGGTGACAGTGTCCCCCTGTTTGCTCTTCCCCCCAATCCACTATTGCGAACCCCGGTACGTGAACCGCTGGATGTCGGTATCCGTGCCATCAATGGCCTGCTGACGGTTGGCAAGGGTCAACGTTTGGGGCTGTTCGCCGGCTCGGGGGTCGGCAAGAGTATGTTGCTGGGCATGATGACCCGCAATACCGCAGCCCAGATTGTGGTGGTGGGACTGATCGGTGAGCGGGGCCGTGAAGTGCGCGAATTCATCGAACACAGTCTGGGGGCGGAAGGTCTGGCTCGCGCTGTGGTCATTGCGGCGCCAGCGGATCAATCTCCCCTGATGCGGCTGCGAGCGGCCCAGCTATGCCACCGGATTGCCGAGTATTTCCGTGAGCAGGGGCAGGATGTGCTGCTGCTGATGGATTCACTGACTCGCTATGCCCAGGCGCAGCGGGAAATTGCGCTGGCCATCGGTGAACCTCCTGCCACCAGGGGGTATCCACCCTCGGTATTCAGCATGCTGACCCAGCTGGTGGAGCGAGCCGGTAACGGCACGCATCCGGATGGCAGTCTGAGTGCGTTCTACACAGTGCTGGCGGAAGGGGATGACCAGCAGGATCCGGTGGTCGATGCGGCGCGCGCCATTCTCGATGGTCATATCGTGCTGACCCGCCGTCTTGCGGAAGAGGGCCACTATCCCGCCATCGATATCGGTGCCTCGGTCAGTCGGGTTATGCCGCAAGTCGTACCTGCCGAATGGCAAAAGCTGGCGGTCACCTTGCGCCAGCTGTGGGGACGCTATCAGCAGGTGCGTGAACTGCTGCCACTGGGTGGTTATCAACCCGGGGCCGATCCGCAGATGGATGAAGCTGTTCAGCGTTATCCGGGGATTGCGGCATTTCTGCAGCAAGGCTTGCATGAAGAGATGGCCTTTGAGCAGGTGATGGTTGGTCTCAAGCAGGTGCTGGGGCAGGGATAAGGATTCGTTATGCTGAAGTCTTATCTGGGGTTGCAACAGGAAGAGCTGGAAAATCTTGGTGCTGAGCGTCAGCGTTTGCGGGAGCTGGCGTTGCGGGAAGAGCAGCGAGCACACAAATTGCAGGAAGTGATCTCCTCGCTGCGACCCGGTTCCGACAAGTTTCACCCTTTGCTATGGCAAAACAAGCAACAGATGGATGGCCAGTTGCGCCGTTTGCTCTCCCATCAGGTGCAGCAATCGGCGCTGGCCAGACTGGATCTGGAGCGCCACGAAGTGGAACTTGTCCGGCAGTTCGGGCGGGTCAAGGGGCTGGAGCTATTGCTGGCACGACGTGATGATGTTGCTCGCCAGCAGCAGGAGAGGCGGGATCAACTGCAGCTGGATGAGCTGGCGAGTTTGCGTCATCTGACCCGCAAAAAGTAAGACCAAGGTTAATCCGTAATGCTGTCCGGGTCGCGATAACCTGACTCTTGTCCCAACAGTGAATGAATCGTCTCCATCTGGCCTGCCAGCAGGCGGCCATTGAGATCATTCTGGCACAGACACTGGTGCAGCAGCTGTTCAAGTTGTTGCCATTGATTGGCTACCGTGGTGCGCAGGGGAAGTGGCAGCTTGGCTATCAGGGTGGCCATCCCCTTCTCATCGGGTTTGAGGCCCAATGTCTGTAGCTGCTGGCAGCGTAACTTTGCCTGTTGTGTCACCTTGGCCATCAGCGCTGTCTGCTGCTCGTTATGGACTTGCAGGCCATCGACATCATGGCTTGCCAGCAGTGCATGTTGGCGCAGCAACAGGGCGGTGAGTTCGGTATAATGGCCGTAATCCTGCTGGATCCCGAGGATCAATGCCTTGACGGTGGCCTTGGTATCTACGCTCATCGGCGATGCATATCCAGAATGGCCTGACCCAGCGCATCCAGATCGATCTCCAGCTTGCCTTCACTGATGGCTTTGCGGATCTCGTTGACCTTGTCCATGTCGACGTCGGATGTGGTGGCCAGCTGGCTGCGGGCGTTGGCTACTGACTGTGCTGTGCTGCTGATCCGTGCTTCGGATGACTGTGCAGACCTGGTTTCCGGTTTGGTCGTTACATCCGGTTTGCGGCCAGGCTGATTTTGAATATAGAGCGAGTCAGTACGGGTAATTTTCATAACATAAATTCCTGATGGTCTGTTTATGACAAGCGACCCAAGGCTTGTCGAACTTGAATCAAATTGCGATCTTGGTTCAAAAACGGGTTTCAACTTCCCCTATATCAGTCACCCATGCCTGTATCTGCTTGCCAGAGCTAAGATTTTTCACTCTGATCCCCTCGCCTATTCCGCCATTATCGAGGGCCTCCCCTCTGGTTGTGGCGGAGAACTCACCTTTCCCTGCACGAATTAGTACCCCTTCCCCCTGTTTGACCGCCCAACGTTTTTGTAAGTCCAGCTCACCGATGAGTTGCCCGCTTCTCAGATGCCGGTTGCTTTTATGGCCCAGCAGGGAGTGATTACTCGGGGTGAACCCGCGCTGTATGCGGCTGACATCCAACTCTTTCTCCACCAGGTCGCTGGTACTGATGGCCTGACCTTTTGCGATATCCCGTGCAGCAACCCAGACCGGCAACAGTAACGAGACCTCTACCCGCCCGCGCACCTGCCAGGCGGGGTCGGTGCACTCGATGAGATAGGGGCGCCGTCCCCATGGCTGCCGATATTGGCCACCTGCTTGTAACGAGAGTGAATGTGAGGGGCATGGAGGGAGGTGCTCGACGGAAGGGGCAAGCCAGACTCGAAATTCTCCTGTGGTTACAGGCCATCCCTGCTGGGTGATGTAGTCCTCAAGACTTTTACGGGCATCCTGTTCAAGCAACTGCTCAAGCATGTCGCTTTGTGCTTGCGGCGTGCCATGGGCTGGCGCGCCTGATAGCAACCAAAGCACACCGGCCAATTTCCACACGGGAAGTCGTACTTCCTCATTTCTCGCTGTATTGAGGTTAATGAGGTGCGCTAACCGCTTGATATCAGGTCTTTTCATGATTGGCATGAGTCTTGATAAGGAAAACACCGGTCTGAGTGAACGATAAAGGATGAAGCATGAGTATCTCATTTGACAGCGCCCTCGGCGTACACCCTTATGCCCTCGATGTCAGGGCTGAGCGGGCGCGGATTTTGGCGGGGAATCTGGCCAACGTGGATACACCGGGCTATCTGGCTCGGGATGTCGATTATAAGACGATTCTGGGCCGTGTCGCCCAACAAGTTGCTGCTGGTGAAGAGAGTCAGGCCATCAGCCAGGGCGCCATGCGTGACGATATGCGTCACCCCCTCTATCGCATTCCTTATCAGGTCTCCATGGATGGTAATACCGCTGAGTTGGGCGTGGAGCAGGGCAAGTTTGCCAACAATGCCACCGATTTCCAGACCAGCCTCACCTTCCTCAATATGAAAATTACCGGTATCGCCAAGGCGATTGAGGGCCGTTAACCATGTCGTTCAACAAGATTTATGACATCGCAGGCAGTGCCATGCGTGCCCAGACCGTGCGGCTGGATACCGTAGCCTCCAACCTGGCCAACGTGGATAGCGCTGCCGCCAGTGAAGATACTGCGTTTCGTGCCATCAAGCCGGTTTTTTCCACTCTCTATCAGAAGATTCAGGATGCCGATGGCCTCGGGGCTGCGTCGGTGCAAGTGGCGGGTATCGTGCAGTCCGACCGTCAGGTCGAGAAACGGCTGGAGCCGACCAACCCGATGGCCGATCAGGATGGTTTTGTCTACTACTCCAACGTCAACGTGGTGGAAGAGATGGCTGACATGATGAGCTCCTCTCGTGGTTTTGAAACCTCGGTGGAGGTGATCAACCGCATTAACAGCATGCAACAGGGGCTGTTGCGTCTTGGTCAGGGAGTCTAAGTCATGAGTTTGCCACAGATCAGTAGCCTGGATACGGCGCGCGGTACAACACAGACCAATACCGATCCCAAGATCGCCAGCAATGGCAGCGGTGCTGCCCAGGATGTGCAAGCCAGCCAAAATGGTGGCATGCAACTGCGCAATGAATTTCTGCAGATGATGGTGGCGCAGATCCAGAACCAGGATCCCACCAACCCGCTTGATGGTGCCCAGTACGTGGCTCAGCTTGCCCAGTTCAGCATGGTTGAAGGGGTCGAAGGGCTGAAGAAGCTCCAGCTCCAGAGCAATACCAAGATGGATACCCAGCAGGTGTTAGAGAGTACCGCGTTGGTCGACAAAGAGGTCATGGTGCCTAGCAAAACCCTCAAGCAGCAGCAAGAGCACAAGATCCGCGGTCAGATCGAGTTGCAAGGTGCGGCGGAACAGGTGGATCTCAAGGTATATGACCAGCATGGCGTGCTGGTAGCGAGCAAGAGCTGGGGTGACAGCAAGGCGGGTGGGCTGGATTATGAATTGCCCCCTCTTACTGCCGGGGAGTACCGCTTTGAGGTCAAGGCCTCGGCAGGCAAGACCCTGGTGGGGGCCAAAAATTATGTGGCGAGCAAGGTGGAGCGTGTTGCCTTGCCCGGTACGGGAGAAATCATGCTGCAGGTTGCCGGTGTGGGCGATGTCCCGCTCTTCAGTGCAATCCAGTTCGGCAAATCAGCGTAATCAGAGAGGAGCGACACTGTGTCTTTCAGTATCGGATTGAGCGGCCTGCGCGCCGTAAACCAGGAATTGAGTATTATCAGTAACAACGTAGCCAATGCCAGTACCGCGGGCTTCAAATCCAGCCGTGCCGAATTTGCGGCAATTTACGGTGGTGGTCAGGCTGGCGGTGTCGAGATGAACAACGTCTCCCAGAATTTTGACCGCAATGGTGATATGACTCGTACCGGTCGCGGGCTGGACCTGGCGATTTCTGGCAGTGGTTTCTTCGTGCTGAAAGATGGCAGCGGCCAGACGTCCTATACCCGTGCCGGTATGTTCCAGCGTGATAATGCCAACTACCTGACCACTGCAGGCGGTACGCGGTTGCAAGGTTATACCACTGATGACGCGGGCAAGCTGCAATCTGGTGTGGTTGGTGATATCCAGGTCAAGGCGGGCAGCCTGCCTGCCAAGCCATCCGACAAACTGGAGTTTGTGGCTAACCTGAAAGCCGATGCCAGTATCATCCCGGCTGACCCTAAATTTGATCCAAACAAGTCGAATACCTTCAGCTATTCACAGTCCAGCAAGGTTTATGATTCGCTGGGAACTGAACATACCGTCACCCAGTATTTTGTGAAAAAAGGGACCAATGCCTGGGATGTTCATTACAGCTTTAATGGAGCAGATGTGACGCCTGCTGCCGGTGCCAAAATGATTTTTGATCCCAATGGCAAGTTGGATACTGGTGCTTCCACCATTCCTCCCTCCTTGGCCCTGAAGCCTGCGGGTGCCTCGCCGATTGAATTGCAATTGGACATGAGCCGAGTCAGCCAGTATGCCTCTGACTTTAATGCCACCCGCAACCAGTCCAATGGTTATACCGCTGGGGATTTGACGGAGGTGCGTGTGGATGGGGACGGCGGTGTCTACGCCACCTTTACCAACGGTCAGCGCCTGTTGCAGGGGCAGGTGGTGATGGCGAACTTCACCAATCCCAATGGCCTGCTGCAGACCAATAATACCTCTTGGCAGCAATCTTTCAGCTCAGGGCAGCCTGTACTGGGGGCACCGGGAACCGGCACCATGGGCAAGCTTACCGCCGGGGCTTATGAGAGCTCCAACGTTGATCTGACCGGTGAACTGGTAAGCCTGATGACTTCTCAGCGTAACTATCAGGCCAACGCCAAGACCATCAGTTCGGCTGACAAGATGAGCCAGATCCTGTTCAACTCCTTCTAAGGGTAATCCGTGGAAAAGCTTATCTACACAGCCATGTCCGGGGCACAACATACCCTGATGGCTCAGCAGATCCGTGCAAATAATCTGGCCAACGTCAACACCGCCGGCTTTCGGGCTGATTTTGCGCGGGTTTCGGCTTATGCCCTGACTGGCGATGGTTACCAGAGTCGGGTGATGGCCAAGGAGGAGATGGCGGGCACCAATTTCAAGGCTGGCCCTCTGATGCAGACCGGTCGCAAGCTGGATGTGGCGATTCGTGGCGAAGGCTTTCTTGCCGTACAGACTGAGGATGGCAAAGAGGCCTATACCCGTGCTGGTAACCTGGAAGCGGATGCTGACGGGCTGTTGACCCTCAATGGTCGGCCGGTACTGGGGGAAGGTGGCGAGCTGGTGCTGCCCGCTTATCGTGACATCAGTTTCGGCAAGGATGGCACTCTGAGTATCACTCCTCCGGGGGGCGGCGCCCGGCTCGATGTGGGGCGTCTGAAACTGGTCAATCCAGAGCCAGCCGAATTGGTCAAAGGTCATGACGGTCTGTTCCGGATGCGTCAGGGAGAGGATGCAGAGGTCAGTGACCAGGTGGTGATGGCATCCGGTTTTCTGGAAGGGGCCAACGTCAATGCCGTGGATGAATTGGTGAGCAGCATGTCATTGACCCGCAACTTCGAACTGCAGGTCAAGTTGATGAAAGCAGCGGATGATCAGGCTCGTCAGGGAGCCAAATTGATTTCCGGTCAGGGTTGATTTTGACGGCATCGGGCAGATACCCGATGCCTTGCCACACCCCAGTGGATGAGGCTTGATGAATAAGGTGGAATAACAATGCACGCAGCATTATGGGTCAGTAAAACAGGTCTGTCGGCACAAGATGCCAAGATGTCCAGTATCTCCAACAACCTGGCTAACGTGAACACGGTCGGTTTCAAGCGCGATCGAGTAGCGTTTGAAGATCTTTTCTATCAGGTGCAGCGCCAGCCGGGTGCTCAGCAGGATCAGCAGAATCTGGCGCCTATCGGTATTCAGATGGGTAATGGTGTGCGGGTAGTGGGTACCCAGAAGGTCTTCACCTCCGGCCAATTCCAGAATACCAATCAGGAGCTGGATATGGCGGTGGTCGGTGCCGGTTTCTTCGGCGTCGAACGCCCGGATGGCGAGACGGCCTATACCCGCAATGGTCAATGGCATCGCAATGCCGAGGGGCAACTGGTTAACGCGGATGGTTTGCCCATGGTACCGCAGATCCAGATCCCCGATAACGCTACCAAGATCTCCATTGGTACGGATGGTACCGTCAGTGCATCTTTGCCGGGTCAGCAAGAGAGTGTCGAGCTGGGCCGCATCACCCTGACCAACTTCGCCAACCCGGCAGGTCTGGAAGCGCTCGGTGGCAACCTATACCGCGCAACCGGTGCATCCGGTGAGCCCATTGAAGGTGTACCGGGTGAAGAGGCGATGGGGGCCGTCAAGCAATTCGCGCTGGAGAGCTCCAACGTAAACGTGGTCGAGGAGATGGTCGACATGATCACGACTCAGCGGGCTTACGAGATGAATGCCAAGGTGGTCTCTTCTGCCGACCAGATGCTCAAGTTTGTCACTCAGGCACTGTAATGATGAAGTCGATGCTGCGTTATATCTGGTTGGTATTGTTGCTGGGCGGCTGTGCCACCTATGAGCTGCAGGCACCCGAGCCGGGTGACGAGAAATGGGCGCCATCCCGTCCCAAGGTGACCGCGACTGCGCAGGGCGAAGATGGTGGCCTCTATCGGGGCAACTACATGATGACCCTGTTTCAGGATCGGCGTGCTTACCGTGTTGGTGACATTCTCACCGTGGTGCTGGAAGAGCGTACCCAGTCGAGCAAGAAAGCCAATACCAGCATGAGCAAAAACAGCAGCATGAATGTGCCGGCCCCCTCTATTGGCGGTAAACTGCGCCCCGACTGGGGGGCAGCCCTCAGTGCGGATCGGGATTTTGATGGCGGAGCGACCTCCAGTCAGCAAAATACCCTGGCAGGTTCCATTACCGTGACCGTAGCAGAAGTGATGCCCAATGGTGTGCTGGGGATCCGCGGTGAAAAGTGGATCCGCCTCAATCAGGGGGATGAGTATATCCGCTTGGGCGGCATGGTGCGGGTTGAGGATATTGATCAGAGCAACCGTATCTCGTCCCAGCGCATTGCCGATGCCCGCATCACCTATGCCGGTCGTGGAGCCCTTGCAGACAGTAACCAGATGGGGTGGCTGGGCCGCTTCTTTAGCTCGGCGTTTGCGCCATTTTGAGGAATCACATG
>NZ_CAWNZT010000236.1:0-2181 GCF_963878965.1 Aeromonas sp. HMWF015
GCGGCAGGCGGCCAATGACTGACAGCGTGGCTCCCTTGCTGTTGAAGTCATGGCCGCTGATATCCCAGTCACCGGTGGAGAGATAGCCAATCTCTGCCCCCAGATTTTCCGTGAAGTTGTAGCCGCCAAACAGGGAGAGCGCAGTCGCATCCTTGCCGACATCCTGACTGAAATCATTCAGATTGTGGGCAATGGCCCAGCCACCGCCAATCCCGGCATACCAGTCGTGAACTGGTTCCGCTTGTGCGCCTGTGCTCGCCAATGCCAGTGCAATCCACACAGGTTTTACTCTTATGTTCATCGCGTATCCTCGTCGATGTTTGGTGTAGTGAGGTTGCCTGCTGGTCAAACCCCACACTTATGTATAGGTGACGGGCTGTTTTTAACCACCAAAGAGGTATGGGGGGCGACACGCCGTGAACCATGGATGCGAGACGGGAAGTGGAAGAGCAAAAGAGGGTTACAAGGTGGGCGAATAAGCGGCAAGAAAAAGGAGGCCAGGTGGCCTCCTTGTTATGTCGGACTGCAGGATTATTGTTGTACTTGCTGCACGCCGGTGACGCGTACTTCTACACGGCGATCCGGCGCCAGGCAGGAGATCAGCTGAGCCTTGCCCTTGACGCTGTTGCACTGGGTGCCGGTGACCGGATTGGCTTCACCGCGACCTTCGATGGCAACTTTGCCAGCCGGCAGACCTTTGCCAACCAGGAAGTCGGCTACGGTACGGGCACGCGCTTCGGATAGTTTCAGGTTGTAGGCATCAGAACCGATACGGTCGGTGTAACCGACGACCACGGCGCTGCCATCTTTCGGCTGAACATCAACGATCTGCTGATACAGCGTATTCAGCGCTGCGACACCTTCTGGCTTGAGGGTGGATTTGCCAAAGGCAAACAGCACGTCAGAGCTCAGGGCGAAGTTCTTGTCGACCAGTACCGGCTCGGGAACCGGCTCAGGCGCAGGGGCGGCAACCGGGGCAACATAAGAGGTACGGTTCGGGTGCATCACCAACTCCAGGGTCGCGACGCTCATGTCGCTCTCCCAGGTTTTCTGCTCGTCACCCAGATTCCACAGATAGCGGTAGCGTGCTTGCACATCGATAAGGTCGGAGAGCTTGGCAGTCAGACCCAAGCCCGCCAGCGGCGCAGTGCCGTTGTCGCTGTTACCATTGCCGTTGACGTGATTGAAGTAGGCACCGCCTTCAGCAAACACCGAGAAGATGTCGCCGAGCGGCAGGCGGGCGATACCGGAGAGGGTGGCACCCTGGGTTTTGAAATCGGCGCCGTCAACGCCCGCTTTACCGGCGTAGAGGTAGCCCAGCTCAGCTGCGTAGTAGTCGTTGAAGTTGTAACCGCCGAACAGGCTCAGCGCAGTGGCATCTTTGTCAGTGTCTTTGCCAAAATCATCCAGACCGTGGGCATATGCCCAACCTGCACCAACACCGGTGTACCAGTCATCGGCAGCCTGAGCTGTGGTGCCTGCGGCGGCGAGCGCCAGTGCAATCAGGGTAGGAGCCATTTTGAGTTTCATCGGTTTATCCTCGTTGTGTTAGCCCATGTCGGGCAATGCACTTGTTTTTATTGCTGCGAAAAATCGCCAGCAAAGTGGATAGCGAAGGCTTTGGACTCTCATGATGCAGTGGCGTCATGGACAACAGACCGGACAAGAAGCGCTTTTTAGTGCTTATCCAATACCTTACAGGCGCAACTACTTTATGCTTTCGAGACGGGGCAGGCAAGGGCAGGGAGGTGGGACTGAGGGATGCAAGCGAGAACGAGACAAACAAAAAGGGATGCCGCAGCATCCCTTTTTTTCGCACTATCTGAACGAGGTCAGATTATTGCTGAACTTCTTGTACGCCAGATACGCGAACTTCTACGCGACGATCCGGAGCCAGGCAGGAGATCAGTTGAGCTTTAGCGGTTACGCCGTTGCACTTGGTGCCGGTAACCGGGTTGGCTTCGCCACGACCTTCGATGGCAACTTTGCTGGCAGCCATACCTTTGCTTACAAGGAAGTTGGCAACGGTGCGGGCACGGGCTTCAGACAGCTTCTGGTTGTAAGCGTCGGAACCGATACGGTCGGTGTAACCAACAACAACAGCGTTGCCATCTTTCGGCTGGAACTCAACGATTTGCTGATACAGACCGTTCAGGGCTGCAACGCCTTCCGGCTTCAGGG
>NZ_CAWNZT010000237.1:0-6007 GCF_963878965.1 Aeromonas sp. HMWF015
ATAGAAAGTTTGACCGTGAATAAAGACCGAGTAAAAAAATCATCGGAGTCCAGATAGCAAGACAGATAAATATAAAGTCTCTAAAATCCCCCCCAAAGAAACTAACTACCCACATTATAAGTGGGGTTATGACTTCAACACCATAAGGAAAAGGGTATTGGTGGATTTCATTAAAATTGTACATGTATTCAATGGTATCTCCATGAAAATCGCTATTCATAGAAAAATAACCACAAAAAGAGATATAAACTATTACATTTATTATGGCTAATAGTAAAGAAACATATTCCTGCCTGTATTCTATACTTTCTCTTTTCATATTATTTTAATGACCACACTTCTAGATATTTATTGGCTATTAAAGAAGGTTCATGATTTTCTATTATAAACTTCAACGCATTTATTTTTATATCATACATTAATTTAGGGTCATTTATCAGTCTTTCAAGGCTATCGTATATAGCATCACTACTGGGAACCGCATTTATACCTATATCAGGGTATATATCCCTATCCTCAAAACCAGAAAAAACAACGCAGCCATAAGCCATCCCAAGAAGTGCATTCACCCCTCTATCATAGCTGTTAGTTTGGTCAAGAAATATATCTGAGCAATTCAACTTGGATATGTACTCATTATAAGGGACTGATGTGACCACCTGGTAATCGACATTCTCATTTTTCTGAGCAAGATATTTTTCTACTGCATCATCAAAAATATAGTTACCCTTTTTCAACTCTCTGCCTAATTGCCAACCATGAAATATCCTGATTACTCGATACTTACTATCTTGAGAACTCTCCAATTGAATCAATTTTTCTTTAGCTTGAGTTATCAATGATTCAGATAATGGAATCCTTATGATACCTGTGCATTTTTCACTATTTTCGTACGCTTTTTTGTAATCAAGAAGCCCAGGTATTATTCTCTCTGATAATCTTTCAGCTGTTTTTTGGAGGGTTTTAAAAAAAAGACCATATTTATATCTTAATGAATAAGAATATTTAATTGCCGTTTTCAGTGTTAATCCGTTGAACGGGGAGTATTTAAACCCTCCAGTTAAGCATGTATCAACCCAACGAGCATCATCACCTAATGCACATAAAAATAATGATCCGTTACTCTTTGATAGTTTTTTTATAAAAAGGATGTTAGCAATCGAACCAAAAGCCTCGAGAGCTACAGGATTTATTATTTGAACTACATCATATCCTTTTAAGCTATTTATCTTTTTAAGGTTTAAAAGATAGCATATAAACCCCTTTACTCCTAAGTATTCAAGTATTAATTCACATAACAGTCCAAGCTTTCCAGAAATATGCTTTCTTTTAATGGTTATATCTCTAGGGAAATTTTTATATGAATCTCCATCAGATACTGTAAATACAATATGCCCTTGTAATCTCAACGCATCTGCTAAATTAGAATGAACTCCTGAATACTCACCAATCAATAATATTTTCATTAGTTTTTCTCGGCATCTTTATAAACAAACTGCGCACAGTCATAACCAACTAATATTATTTAACTCATAATTTTAAATAACAGCATGCCTATAAAAATCAATAGTTTAAATTATAGGGGCACCAATAAGGAAATCATAAAATATGAAATGGATGTATTTTATAATGGCGCACAGCCACCAATAAAAATTACTTTAGCAACTATTATTATGGACATATAATTAACAAACTACGTTAAATAACATTATGTAAAATTCCGTTTGGACTAACGGGCAATTTTCTTTACATTTAAGAAGATAATTAAAAAGTATATGGAATAGCTAATAAAGTAAGCTGACGTCACACCTTTTATTCCTGCGTAGCTAACAAATATGTGTGACAAAACAACGAAGGATGTAGAAAATGCGATTTCAGTTCCAATAAACCACTTAGTAGCACCACGGGATAACATTGGGTAGGCATACAACCAACTGGCAATTTTGACCACATCACCACAAAGTTGAACGGCAAAGAGATCGCGTGCAGCATTAAACTCCTTGGTAAATAGAAGCCAAATAGCAACGTCACGCAACAGATAGACGCTTAACGCTAAAATGGCAACAATAGGCAACACAATTCGAGCTGTTTTATGTATTTCACCCACAATAGCATCAACGCCAGCCAATGATGAAAGGCGTGGTAAATAATAAGTTCCCAACGCTATGGTGATCACACCAAGGTAAACTTCTGATATTTTCCATACGGCCTGCCACTGGCCAGCTGCTTCCCAACCAACTTGGTCTATCAGAATATTTCTGACTAAGACTAGAGATGTCGGAACCGTCAATGCAGTGGTGATAGCCATCAACATATAGCTACCGATCGCCTTTCTAGCTTGTTTATCGGTCGCCCCCCACCAATAACGTACTTTACACCAGGGTTGCCGGAAGTTTGCTGTCAACATTATCACGCCAATTAAAGCGGCCTGTACTGAAGTCGCTAACAGGGCACCTTTGATATTTGCCTGAACGATCATGGTCAACATAACTGCGCCAGAAATCAAGACTGATAACATCCCAAGGCTGACATAACGACGATACTGTTGCTGACCATTGATCACGGAATTACATAATGTACCTACCGCTGAAAATGGCAGTACTGCCACCGTAATCATTATAATCCAGGCAAGGGCTTTATCTTGAAATAGCCAAGCTGCGATACGATCCGCTAACAATAGTCCAATAGGTATTGTGATTGCCGAAATGATCAGAACCCATTGTAAGGAGGCTCGCCACCAAGAAGCACACGCCTCAAAACCTTCACTTTGTTTTTCTGCCGTATAGCGAACAATACCGCTGCCAACTGGCGCATTGATAATACCATTGAGGCTAGTCACCATATTCTGAACTTGGCCTAACATTGCCATGCCGGTGGGGCCGGTATAAACAGCCACCACCTTGGCAATCACAAAACCCATCGCCATTCTGAGCAACGTTAGCAGACCCGTCATGGCAGTCACTTTTAGCAAACGCTTCATATCTTAAAGCCGTTTACCGCATCAATCACCTTTGCCACTGCCTCATCACTCATAGTCGGATCCATAGGAATCGATAGCACCTGTTGGTGAATTTGTTCGGTTAGCGGCAATTCACAATCCCAGAACTGCGGATAAGCCTGTTGCTGATGTGGGGGAATAGGATAGTGGATCAGGGTTTGAATCCCTTGTCCGGTCAACCACAACTGCAATTGTTCACGTACCTCAGTGTGCACCACAAATAGATGCCAGACATGAGTACATTCAGCTTCAACTCGGGGCAATGTAACCAGCGGATTGTTGATTCCAGCGCGGTAAAGCCGAGCAATTTCTTGACGACGCGAAGTTTCCTTCTCCAGATAAGGTAATTTAACTCGCATCATCGCGGCCTGGATCTCATCCAAACGGCTATTTATTCCTTGATAGAGGTTTTCATATTTTTTGTGAGATCCATAATTGCGTAGAGCCTTCAGTGTCTTGGCCAGTTCATCATTATTTGTAGTGACTGCACCAGCATCGCCAAGTGCCCCCAGGTTTTTTCCTGGATAGAAGCTAAAACCAGCAGCATCCCCCCAATTACCGGCACGCTTGCCATTAATTTGTGCCCCGTGAGCTTGGGCACAATCTTCAAGCACCAACAGGTCAAGCTCTTTGGCAATAGCCATCAGCTCAGGCATGGGAGAAAGCCGGCCATAGAGGTGTACCGGCAAAATGGCTTTGGTATTAGGAGTGATGGCTGCGCGAACCAACTCGGGGTCGAGATTATAAGTTTCCACATTCGGCTCAACCAGCACGGGCACCAGATCGTTTTCGGTAATAGCGAGTACCGAGGCAATATAGGTATTAGCCTGCACAATCACCTCATCACCGGCCTTGAGCTTGCCAAGTTCTTTCCATGCTCGTAGCACCAAAATAAGGGCATCCAAGCCATTAGCTACACCGATGGCATGTTTGGTTCCACAGTAAGAGGAAAATTCATCTTCAAATTGAGTCAGCTCATCACCCATAATATACCAACCAGAGTCGATAACACGAGCGCAGGCGTCTTTGAGTTCTTGCTGATATTGGTTATTGATGGCTTTTAAATCGAGGAAGTTAATCATCATGTTACAACTCTATACATTTAATAATTTTGGCCGGATTACCCACCACGACAGCGTAAGCAGGCACATCTTTCGTCACGACGCACCCAGCACCCACCATGGCATGTTTGCCAATGGTAATACCAGGCAATAAGGTAGCATTAGCGCCAATAGAGGCATGGTCTTCAATAGTGATACGAGCAAACGCTTCAGGATACACTTTGGAACGCGGCATTTTATCATTGGTAAAGGTGGCACAAGGGCCAATGAATACGTTATTACCAATGGTGGTGCCATCCCAAATATAGACGCCCGATTTGACGGTGACGTTATCCCCTAGCACTACATCATTTTCAATCAAGGTATGGGCACAAATATTACAATTACGGCCAATGGTGGCCTCTTTCAGGACAACGGCGAACTGCCAAATCCGTGTGCCTTCACCTATATTGTTGCTTTGTACATCACTGAGCGGATGAATGAACATGGGTATTAGCCGCCTCAATAAATTGTGTATAGTCACGGATATAGTCTGACTCATCATAAAGCTGATCAGCCAATACCATCAGCACACAGTCCTCAGAAAAGTCGTACATCTCGTGCCACTGCATGGCATCAATTAGCAAGCCTTTGTCTGGCGTTGCCAAGATCACGTCTTTTTTATCTTTGCCATCATCCATTACAAAGCGGCAAGATCCTTTTAAACAAATCGCGACTTGTTTAAGCACCTTGTGGGCATGAAAGCCTCGAGCCACACCTTGGGATGTACCATAAATATAATAAACTCGCTTAATATCAAATGGGATGTGGCGATTTGATTCTAGCACAACTAACACACCACGCTCATCACCTAGCACAGGAAAATCGATTAGATTAATCAGGCTCATTGCAATCTCTATTATTTATTTAATAAATCAAACAAATATTGGCCATAGCTATTCTTGGCCATTTTATTTGCTGCATCGCTAAGTTGGTTATCTGTTAGCCACTTATTGCGCCAAGCGATCTCTTCTAAGCAGGCGATTTTATAGCCTTGGCGTTTTTCTATGGTTTCTACAAACGAAGCGGCATCGTGCAGGCTTTCATAAGTGCCGGTATCGAGCCAAGCGAAACCACGGCCCAGCAATTCGACATTTAGTTCACCAGCGTTGAGATACATCTCATTTAATGTGGTGATTTCCAGTTCGCCCCGATGTGAGGGTTGCACCTGCTTGGCCAGTTCCACGACCTTGTTGTCGTAGAAATAGAGACCCGTCACAGCGTATTGAGATTTGGGTTGGGCGGGCTTCTCCTCAATTGATACCGCCTTCATGTCCGCATCAAATTCCACCACGCCAAAGCGTTCAGGGTCTTTCACCTGATAGCCAAATACAGTGGCACCTATTGAGCGCTGCGCCGCACGTTTTAAAATGGGCGAAAAGCCTTGGCCCCAGAAAATATTGTCGCCCAAGGCCAAACAGACACTGGAATCACCGACAAACTGCTCACCAATCAAAAATGCCTGTGCCAACCCATCGGGGCTTGCTTGCACTGCATATTCCAGCGTGATGCCAAACTGGCTGCCATCACCCAACAAACGCTGAAATGACACTTGATCGTCTGGGGTAGTAATAATCAAAATTTCACGAATACCCGCCAGCATTAATACCGAAATCGGGTAATAAATCATAGGCTTATCGTAAATAGGCAGTAACTGCTTGGAAACACCCATGGTAATCGGATAAAGACGAGTGCCCGAGCCGCCAGCCAGAATAATGCCTTTCATTACATTTCTTCTCCATACTGCTGCTCAATCCAGGACTGGTAGGCACCGCTCTTGACGTTGTTGACCCACTGCTGGTTATCCAGATACCACTGCACGGTTTTGCGAATACCGGATTCAAAGGTCTCTTGCGGTTGCCAATCCAGCTCTGCGCTCATCTTACTGGCATCGATAGCATAACGGCGA
>NZ_CAWNZT010000238.1:0-1494 GCF_963878965.1 Aeromonas sp. HMWF015
ACGAGATAGCGTAGGTAACCGTTGACATCAACAGCAAGCAAAGAACAAATGGATAACCGCGAACAACTAACACATCAATCACTCCATAGAAGCGCGAGCTGTGAGGCGACCGACAGTCACAGCCTGACCAAACCAACTGCCTCCACTCACGGTCTTGGCAGACACCGGATCATTCATTGTGGCAATCACAGACAACGTCGTCGTGTATTGATTAGATGCAGCCGTCACCCACCCTGAACCAGAAGAAGGGAGGGTCAACTCAAGTTTGCTGTTACCAGCACAATCAATGGATTGAGTGCTTCCGCCATTACCCTGTTCGAAAGTCAATGGCACCGCAACGGGCCCCATATCGGATGCCAAGGTGCAGTACGAACGCCCATCAACTTGTTCAGACGGTATGTCACTTAGCACAACGCTCAACTTGAGGGCTCTGCTTGCTCGTTGCAACAGGTGCATGGCAACCTCGTCCTCAGATGCTTTTTTGTTAAGTGGGACGGGGGTACCAGTACTCAGTGACAGTCCATAATCGAGTGTTAACGCGGCACCACCAATTTCTCCGGGGCGCCCTGGTTGAGGGATATTAGTAAATTCTAGTACCGGTGAGGTTGCCGGGATAATCGTCAACTCTGACGACTCTGCACGACCAACGGAGCTATCATCCTCACCTGGATTGGCAGAGATAATAAATTGCTCTTGCTCAACATCCCCATCTAACAACGTAATCAGAGGAAAGGAAATCTGACTAGTATTAGCATCAACAAGTACCCTCCAAGACAAACCATCTCCCCCTGCCTCTACAATGCTCCCACCGGTTATAGCACCTAACGATATGTCTTCTTTCTCAATCATAAGTCTAGGGGCGGATGAGGGCTTGAGTCCAACCCAAATAGGTTGCGGCACTGGGCGACGAGCGTCCAGGTACACTGTTGCAAGCATGTCTTTCCCCTCTGTAACTGAAGATGGGGTCACACTGATGTTGCCAACCCTTCCAATTGGCACAATTTTAACTTCACCAGTGACGGCCCCAGTTGCATCATAGGAGGTACCTACATTTGCACTGATATGAAAGACTTCTTCATAGGGGTCGCGATCATCCTTTATAGGTATACTGAGAGTAAAGGAGTCTGAGCCAGGGTTTACCCCTACATATCCCCCATTGGGATATAAGCCTCCCCCTCCTGTTGCACCTTCGACAATGTGAATGTCGGTATCAGTCAAATCGCCATCATCCGCTGAACCAAGAATAAACTTGACAAACACATTCTGCCGAGTGTCATAAGCCTTATCAAGCGTCACTTTCACCCGAGCAGCTTGACCGGCCAGAACCGACGAAGGCAAGGCATCTACTGACACTACTTTTGGTTTGATATCTAGTGGCTTAATCGTTACTACCTCTTGACATGCTTCCGAATCAACTTGAAGGGCTCCCTTAGCAAAAACCAAAAAAGTCTTCTCCGTATCGTAGTTAGCTACCGCTTTCAGCCAGAAACTAAC
>NZ_CAWNZT010000239.1:0-2140 GCF_963878965.1 Aeromonas sp. HMWF015
GCGTGGCATGCGTCGTTCCCACGATGCGCTGACCACCGCTGCCCTGACTGTTGATCAGACCAGTGGCGAAATTCATCGTCGTCACCACGTGACTGCCGATGGTTTCTACCGCGGTAAAAAGGTAATCGCTTAAGGATTGCCTTTGTCTACGCAAACTGTCGCGCTAGACATCATGGGGGGAGATATTGGCCCCTCGGAAACAGTGCCTGCCGCCGTGCAGGCACTGTCTCTTTTACCCCAGCTAAAACTGATCCTGGTCGGCGACCAGCACCAGACCTCTTCTTTGTTGCAGCAACATGGCTTGCTGAATCATCCCCGCGTTCGTTTCGTACATGCATCCCAAGTGGTTGGCATGGGCGATAAACCGATCGTGGCGTTGCGTACTCTGAAAGACTCCTCCATGCGGGTGGTACTCAATCTGGTGAAAGCCGGTGAGGCCGATGCCTGCGTCAGTGCCGGCAATACCGGTGCGCTGATGGCGATGGCCAAGTGCGTGCTCAAATCCCTGCCCGGGGTAGACAGACCGGCCCTCATCAAGGCATTGCCGACATTGAGCGGAAAACGCACCGTGATGTTGGATCTCGGCGCCAATGTCAGTTGCGATGCCGATACCTTGCTGCAGTTTGCAGTGATGGGCTCTGTCGTGGCCGAAAAGGTCGAAGGCATTGCGTCACCTCGTGTTGCCTTGCTCAACATCGGCGAGGAGGAGATCAAGGGCAACGATCTGGTGCGTCACAGCGCCGAATTGTTGCGCCAGTGCCACGCGCTCAATTATGTCGGGTTCGTCGAAGGGGATCGCATCTTCAGCGGTGACAGCGATGTGATTGTTTGTGACGGTTTTGTCGGCAATGTCGCCCTCAAGACGGCAGAAGGGGTAGTGCGGATGATGGCCCAGCTGGCCGGATATCCCCGCAAGAAACGCAGTTTTCTTGGTCGGATCGCCGGATTTATGTTCAAACGGCGTTTTTCTTACCTGAACCCCGACCAGTATAACGGGGCAAGTCTGTTAGGATTGCGCGGCATTGTGGTAAAAAGTCATGGGCGGGCCGAACGGCGCGCCCTGTGTAATGCGATCCTGCTGGCCGCACAAGAGGCCAAACATCAACTTCCACTGCAAATAGCAGATCGCCTTGAAGCTGTCTTCTCTGACAGGGATCTATAAGAACTCTATGCATAGCAAAATTCTGGGTACTGGCAGCTACCTGCCGAGTTCAGTGCGTACCAACGCCGATCTCGAGCAGATGGTTGAGACCAGTGATGAGTGGATCGTGGAACGCACCGGTATCCGTGAGCGCCGTATTGCCGGGGCTGACGAAACCGTTGCCACCCTCTCTTACCAGGCCGCCCTGCGGGCCCTGGAAGCAGCCGGTCTGACCGCTGCCGATCTCGATATGATAGTGCTGGCCACCACCAGTGCTGAAAATGCCTTCCCGGCTGCTGCCTGCGAGCTGCAGGGGCTACTCGGCGTACCGGGCATTCCTGCCTTTGACGTGGCTGCGGCCTGTGCCGGTTTCACCTACGCACTCTCCATTGCCGATCAGTTCGTCAAATCCGGCGCCGCCCGCCATGTGCTGGTCGTCGGGGCCGATGTGCTCTCCCGCATGTGCGATCCGCAAGATCGCGGCACCATCATCCTGTTTGGTGACGGGGCAGGGGCGGTGATTGTCGGTGCCAGCGAGACGCCGGGCATCCTCTCTACCCATCTCCATGCCGATGGCCGTTATGGCGAGCTGCTCAAGCTGCCTCATCCCCGTCGCGGCATGCCGGGTGCCGAGCTCGAAGCCTACATGTATATGAAGGGCAACGATGTCTTCAAGGTGGCGGTTACCCGTCTGAGCGAGATCGTCACCGAAACGTTGGTCGCTGCCGGTATCGAACCGAGCGAGCTGGACTGGCTGGTGCCTCATCAGGCTAACTTCCGCATCATCAGCGCCACGGCCAAGAAGCTCGGCATGAGCCTCGACAAGGTGGTGCTGACCCTCGACAAGCACGGCAATACCTCTGCCGCTTCCGTCCCTGTTGCCTTCGACGAAGGGGTACGGGATGGCCGGATCAAACCGGGTCAGCTGGTACTGCTGGAAGCCTTTGGCGGCGGTTTTGCCTGGGGCTCGGCGCTGGTTCGCCTCTGATCTTCGGCGGG
>NZ_CAWNZT010000240.1:0-5048 GCF_963878965.1 Aeromonas sp. HMWF015
GCTTCTATCCGCTGGATCAGGGGCAGATCCGCTTCGATGATCACGCACTGGATACCCTGTCGCTGGCGGCGGTGCGCCGCAGCATCGGGCTGGTGCAGCAAGATCCCTTTATCTTCGTCGGCACCCTGGCGGAGAACCTGCGTCTCGGCCGCGCCGGAATAGACGAAGCGCGGCTCTGGCAGGCGTTGAGCGAGGTGCAGTTGGCCGACTTTGTGCGCAGCTTGCCACAGGGGATCAACACCCTGATGGAGGAGGGGGGCAAGAACCTCTCCGCCGGCCAGCGGCAACTGCTCTCCTTTGCCCGCGCGCTGGTGGGGGATCCGCGTATCCTCATTCTGGATGAAGCGACGGCCAGCGTGGACTCCCAGACCGAGTTGGCGCTGTCGCAGGCGATCTCTGCTGCCCGTCGTGGCCGCACCACCATCGCCATCGCCCACCGCCTCTCGACCATCGTCGATGCGGACGAGATCCTGCTGCTCTCCCGCGGTCAGGTGAATGAGCGGGGGACCCATGGTGAATTGATGGCCCTCGGCGGTCACTATGCCCAGCTGTTCGAGATGCAGAGTCAGGGGGCCTGGCTGGAAGAGAAGCGCGCCTGATCGGCACATTTGCTGTAACAGCGACATGAGCGAAAAGAGGGAACCGGTGCGGTTCCCTCTGTTTTTTTGGGTTGGGCAAAAGGTCGTAACCGTGATCCCTGTGCTTGTCGAATGGCGCAGATGCAGGCAACATGTTGTTTACATTAACTCATCGGATCAGTTCGCATATGGATTTGCAACGCTTCAAAGCCAATCTGGCGCTTCGGCTGTTTGCCTGGCGCTACATTCCCGTCATCGGGTTTTGTGCCCCGATCATCGAAGAGATGAACGCCAAGGCGCTGCGCATTCGCATTCCCCTTGGATGGCGTACCCGCAACCATCTGGGCAGCATGTATTTTGGCGCGCTGGCGACCGGCGCCGATCTGGTAGGCGGTCTGCTGGTGATGGAGAAGGGGCGGCAGCGGCGCAAGAAGGTGCACTTCGCCTTCAAGGATGTGCAGGGGGAGTTTTTGAAACGACCGGAGGGGGATGTGCAGTTTGACTGCGCAGCGGGGGAGGAGATAGACGCCATGATCGATGAATCGCTGGCCACTGGTCAGCGCATCAACCGCCCCATCCGGGTGGTAGCCACCTGTCCGTCATTGAACGGGGATGAGGCGATGGCGCGTTTTGTGCTGACCCTGTCGATCAAGGCCAGCTAGCGGGTTGCCGGAGAGTGGCTCCCCGGAACGGGTTTAGCCAATCTCCGGGCTGACGCCCTCTTTCACCACGACCTTCATGCCGTTGAAGTTGACCACCTGTTCGGCCACGATCTTGCAGCGCTTGCGGGTCTCCACCTGACCGTCCACCTCGACCAGCCCTTCGGCAACGAGGGCTTTGGCGGCGCCGCCACAATCGGCCCACCCCTGATGTTTGATAAGGTCACACAAGGCAACGAAGGGGTGACCTTCGAGCAGAAACGTCTCCATGGGAAATCCTCTAGATGGATGAATGCCGGATACAGCAGGGCGACTATTTTAGGCAGTTCGCTCAGGCAAAGAAAGGAAGAGGAACCACTCGCTGTGAAAAAGTGGCCGATTGTCCTTGAGGTGGCGCTTTCGCAAGTCCTGATGGAGAGGTGAGAGGGCCACCCGTGACGTATCGTGACGCACCTCGTCCCTGCTGGTGTGCCCACACTCTCCCCTGACTGTTAGGATCGGGCCATTCTCAATGGCCCAAGGAACTTTCCATGACACTCTCCCGCCTGCTGCTGGCATGCAGCGCCCTTACTCTGTGCGGTGTCGCGCAGGCCAGTACTCCGGTGCAGGTCTCGCTGCCCGGGGTCAATTTGCCCGCGTCCCATCAGGTGGAAGGGGCGCGCGCCTCGCTGCTCTACGGTCGGACCGGGCAGGTGAAGGGTATTGATCTGCCGATCTTCGCCCTCTCCGATGTGGATCAGTTCAGCGGCCTGCAGCTCGGGGTATTCCTGGGTGCTGGTCGGGTGCGCCACCAGTTTGGCGGGGTCGCCATCAACGCCATCAACTGGCACGAAGGGCAGGATACCGGCGTCAATCTGGGGCTGGTCAACCTGACCAACAATGTGCAGGGGCTTAACTGGGGGGCGGTCAATATCGCCAAGGGCAATGCGCTGGCCAACGTCGGCTTCGTCAACTATGCCGAGCGTACCACTTTCCAGATTGGCTTTATCAATGCGACCAAGCACCTCGACGGCTTGCAGATCGGGCTGGCCAACTATGCCGCCAACGGCGTGTTCCCCATTCTGCCGCTGGTGAACTTCCAGAAATCGTTCTGACCAAGGCAGTTCGCTTTGCGTTAAAGGCATCTGCTGATTACCCTGTGCCTCTTGCAACTTGTGACAGGCGAACAGAGGTAATTGATGACGGCAGGGCAGATGAGTGCAATCGGGATCGGCTGGGATGTGCGTGGCTGGCAGGGCAGTGCCCAGGCGGTGGCCGTGGTGGGCTGGCAGGCCGAATCCAACCGCCTGCACTGGCTCGGGGTGTCGCCGCTGTTTCGTCTGAGCTCGCGGGTGGCGCCGGATCTGGCCGCCCTGCTGCGTCCGGCCCTGCAGGACGCAGCCTTGCTTGCGCAGGTCGAGGCCTGCCCGCAACTGGCGCTCGGTATCGATGCGCCACTCGCTTTTCCCCGCGCCTTGCGGGATCTGCTTAATGGCCAGCCACACAGCTGCGCCGCTCCCGAGCGTGAGATAGACAACCCCTACGCCTATCGCGACTGCGAGCGCTGGCTGTATCAGCAGTACGGCAAGAAGCCCCTCTCTGCCACCTTCGATCGGCTCGGTAACAATGCCACCCTGGCGCTCTCCATGCTGCCGCGGCTCTCGGATCTGCAACTGGTACCGACCGTTGCCCCGAAGGCCAGTCGCGCCGTGCTGGAGGTCTATCCGGCATTGGCCAAAGTGGGCGGCAAGGCCTCTCCGGCACGGCCCGAGCTGGCGGCGCAGCTGCCTGCGGATGTGCTGGTCGGCACTGATCGCTACGATGCGGCGCTCTGCGCCCTGATGGCGCTGCAATATGCCGCTGGTGGCAAGGTGACGGTATTGCCTGAGCTGATTTCGCCACCCAGTGACATGCCGTGTGATGAGGGATGGGTCTATCACTTTGCCCGTCATGGCGTTGAGTACAACGGCATGTGATGGACGGTGATGCGGCGGATCATGGCTCCGCTCACCCTGTCGACGCGGGCCAAATGGCGTAAAAAACCTGTCTTTAGTCAGGAAATTGCCTGTTCATCCCGCGCCAAGGTGGCGCATCGTTATCTTCATCCGATATATTGCCCACCTTGCTGATCCTTTGCTGTGGTATTCCCGATGAAATCCGTTCTCTCTATTCAGTCCCACGTGGTCTTTGGTTGTGCCGGCAACAGCGCGGCCGTCTTCCCCATGCGCCGCCTCGGTATGGATGTATGGCCCATCAACACGGTGCAGTTTTCCAACCACACCCAATATGCCCAGGGGTGGCAGGGGATGGCGATGCCGGCAGGCCATATCAGTGCGCTGGTGAAAGGATTGGGTAATATCGAGGTGTTGAGCCAGTGTGACGCCGTGCTGAGCGGTTACCTTGGCTCCGCCGAACAGGGAGACGAGATCCTGACCGTGGTCAACGCCGTCAAGGCGGCCAACCCCGATGCCATCTACTTCTGCGACCCTGTGATGGGGCACCCGGAGAAGGGGTGTATCGTCGCTCCCGGCGTCACCCGTTTCCTGACCGAGCAGGCGCTGCCGGTGGCCGACATGATGGCCCCCAACCTGCTGGAGCTGGAGACCCTCTGTGATACCCATCTGGCTGATCTGGATCAGACCCGCGCTGCCGCCCATCAGCTGCTGGCCTGCGGCGTCAAGCTGGTGCTGGTCAAACATCTCGGTCGTGCGGCGCAGGACTCCAGCCGCTTTGAGATGCTGCTGGCAACTCCGCAAGGGGATTATCTGATTGCCCGTCCGCTCTATGACTTTGCCCGCCAGCCGGTGGGGGTGGGCGATCTTATCAGCGCCCTGATGTTGGCGAATTTGCTGGCCGGTCACGATGCGGTCAGCGCGTTCGAGCGCACCAACGCCTCGGTGGATGCGGTGCTGCAGGAGACATGGCGCCAGCAGGCTTACGAGCTGCAACTCATCGCCGCGCAAGATGCCTTCGCCCTGCCAGAGGTTGCGGTGCGAGCGGTGAAACTGCCCTGATACTGCGCTGAGTTTCGTCTATCCCGACAAGGGGGTGGGATGCAGATGAAAAAGGCTTGCCAATGGGCAAGCCTTTTTACTGTTTGCCTATTTAGTGCGGCAAGCAATCAGGCGCGGGGATGGCGGAGGCGATAACGCTCAGCCATGGCATTAGCTGCCACCATGGCGGCGTAGACATCCTGTTCACTCACAGTCATTGGCATGTTGCCCATGGTATCGAGAGGATCGCAAGCCAACTGCGCCACCTTGCGCCACTCGTTTTCATCAAAGTGGGTGAGCCCCAGCTCTTGCAGCGTCATGGGCAGACCTGCACAGTCGATGATGCGAAACACCTCATCAAGCTCATGTTGCGGGGCGCGCTCAAGCACGAGTTGGGTCAGCAGGCCGAAGACCACCTTCTCGCCATGCTGGGCACGATGGAGCTCCGGGATCAGTGACATGCCATTGTTGATTGCATGAGCGGCGGCCAGCCCACCGGCTTCTGCGCCTACCCCGCTGAGGTAGATGGTGGCCTCGATGACCTGCTCCAGCGCCGGAGTCGAGACATGGTGGCGTATTGCATCCATGGCCAGCTCGATGTTTTCACCAAGCAGCTCGTAACAGAGCTTTGCCAGACCAAGGCCAGTGCGTGAAGGGCGCTTGCCGACCAGATTGAGCCCGTCCGCCCGATAGCAGGCGCGCGCCTCGAAATAGGTGGCCAGGGCATCGCCAACGCCTGCGGAAAAGAAGCGGGGAGGGGCGGCGGCAATGATGGCCGTGTCAGCCAGCACCACGTCCGGATTTTGTGGCAGGAACAGATAGCGGTCAAATTCACCCGC
>NZ_CAWNZT010000240.1:5114-11912 GCF_963878965.1 Aeromonas sp. HMWF015
CGTCGGGAACAGCACAACCGGACGGCGCAGATAGAAGGCCACGGCCTTGGCGACATCCAGCGTCTTGCCGCCGCCGATCCCGACAATCACGTTCGCACCATATTGCTCTGCAAGGTGGGTCAGGCGGTGGATCTCTTGTTCGGTGCATTCGTAGCGAAACTTGTCGACCACTCCCCTGAGGCCTGCCTGCAGGAGCCCCGCCAAAGCTTCTTCCCGTACCCGCTCCAGAATGAACTCATCGCTGATGAGCAACGCATAGTCACCAAAATCTTTAACGTGCTCATGGAGTTGCGGGAGAAGGTGCTGACCGATGATGAACTTTTTGGGGGAGGTAACTGTACGGGGCAAAGTGGGCATCCATTATTCCTCAAGGCAGTGAATAGCATAAAATTGATTATCAAATGGGTCTCTTACGATACGCCTGATGAGGCAATAGATGAAGAAGAAAAGGGGGGCGTTTTAATCATTAATTAATATTTCTATTTGTTTGGCTGTATTTTGGGGCGGCGATTGGCGGTGTTGAGGCATACAGGAGCACTGGCCGTATCGTGGCAATCCGTCGCAAGCCATACTGCTGCAACAAACAGTCACGCTGGCAACAAGCAGGGCCGCTTGGTGCGGCCCTGCTTGTATTTGGATAAGGGATAGGGGATGGTCAGAGCGGTTTGTAGAAGATGACGGTCGCAGCAAGGGAGCCATCGGCGTTGCGTGCAAAGCTCGGGATCTGGCCCGCTTCCAGATAGCCGAGTTGACGATAGAGGTGGGAGGCCACATCACCGGCGCGAGTATCCAGCACCAGCAGTGAACGGCCCGCGGCATGGGCGCCTTGTTCCAAGGCCTGCATCAGCGCACGACCGACACCTTTGCCTCTCGCCGTTTGCAGTACCATCAGTTTTTCCACTTCGGCCCGGTGGCGACCGTTGGCCTTGCCACAGAGCGCGAGCTGAATCGCTCCTACTATCTGTTGCTGCTCAAGGGCAAGCCACAGCTTTCGGTGACCTGCCGCCAGATCCGCGTCAACTCCTTGCCAGTAGCGGGTAGATTCCTCCATGGTCAGCGGCGGTAAAAAACCGACCGAGGCGCCGCTATCGACACAATCTTGCAGCAGGGTGATGAGCGCGCTTTGGTAGGTTGCTGCGCTCTTAACTTCCACAATGTTCATCTGACACCCTTGTCGTTGCGCTGTTATGTGGCTGATTGCCACCGTTGGTTCATATGAGGTAGGTACTTATGCTCGCCGCGAGTACGGCTTGTCAGCGGATCAGCTCCTGCTCAACCAGCCAGGTAAACAGCAGGCGGGAGACGGGGGAGAGCTCATCGAGGTGAGAGCTATCGAGCCAGCGCAGCTCGGCAATTTCGGCCGAGGCGATTGGGGTGCCGCTAGCTTCGCCTGTGTAGCAGCGCAGTCTCACCTCGATTCCTGCCGGTTTGCCATCTGCCTGAGCGCTGAACTCGCAGACAAAGCGCAGGGTATCGGGCTGTAGGGTGACAGCCAGCTCCTCTGCAATCTCGCGGATCAGCGCCGCCTCGTCGCTCTCGCCCGGTTCCCGCTTGCCGCCTGGGATGTAATAGATGTCCTTGCCGTGGGAGCGGGCGCAGAGCAGCTGCTGATCTTTAAAGGTGAGCCAGGCGAGTTTGTCGATCATCCGTTTTCTCTCCAATGGGGTTGTCGTGATGAGCAGTGGCGCACTCAAGCGCACAGTTGTTTTGCATGCCGGCAGCCTAACAAAGATGAAGTTGAGTCCCAAGTAGAAAGAGGGGATAGGCCGGAAACGCACTGTTTCCAGTGCGGTGACTGCGTAGCTGAATGAGTGCGCAATCGCTGGTTCGCCACAGCCTTCTCGTCCCTAAAAAAGTGGACTGGCGCACACCACGACAGGGCCGGACTGGGCGAAGGCGTGGCCCTTGTGGTTTAATCTTGCCACTTTAGCGGTAGTGGGCGACGGGCCTGCTACCTTGCGTGGGCAAGATGCAGGTGAGCAAGATGCAGATAGCAGCAGAGAGCAAATTTATCGGACTCGGGGTCGCGGGCAATTTCGCCGGTCATCTGGAGCAGGCGGGTGAAGCATCGGACTTCGTAGCCGTAGTCGTGCGCGACACCACAGCGCCCAAGGCGCTGTTCCCCTTCTTCGTGCCGGGCCATCCGGGTCAGCTCGGGGTATTCCCGTTGAGCGACAAGGCGATCTTCCTGCCGGAAGCGGCGGTCAGCGGTGACGAGAAGGTGCAGATCGAGCCGGAAGTAGCCCTCTGGTGCGAGCTGGAGTATGCCGGCAAGCAGGTGGTGGCGATCCATCCCCGCGCCTTTGGTGCCTATAACGACTGTTCCATCCGCCGTCCCAACGCCAAGAAGATCAGCGAGAAGAAGAACTGGGGCGAAGAGAGCAAGGGGTTGGCGGCCAACCTGCTGCCGCTTTCCGGTTTTGCCGCCGGTTGCGAGCTCGATGACTATCGCATCGCTTGCTATCTGGAGCGGGATGGCGAGCTGCACGCTTACGGGGTAGACAGCGCCGCCATCGACTACAGCTACTTCCACTGCAAGCTGCTCGACTGGGCCATCGACAAGTTCAATCATCAGCAGGATGAGGGGCCGGCGGAGCACATTCAGGGACTGCTGGCGCAGGCGGGACATCCTCCCCATGCGCTCATTAGTATCGGTGCCACCCGCTATACCCCGTTTGGCGAGACCCACTTCCTCAAACCGGGCGACACCTCCTGCGTGGTGGTCTATCCGGGCAGCCGTTATAGCGAAGCGGATATTCGCGAAGCGATCCGCAGCCGCAACTTTGGCGCTGATATGTCGGTGCTGCTGCAGGCGGTGCAGGCGCGTTAATCAGATTGGCCCGCGGGGAGGCTACTGCCATCCTGTGGGCTGCAACAAAGAGTCATTGATGAAGATTGATACTGCAACGCGGGCCGCTTATCCGGCCCTGATCGATCTGTGGGAGGCTTCGGTGCGGGCGACCCACCACTTCCTGCCCGAGGCCGAGATCCTGGCGCTTAAACCGCTTATTCTGGAGCACTACTTCGATGCGGTGACACTGCACTGTGCCCGGACGGAGGAGGGGCGCATTGCCGGTTTTTACGGGCTATGCGATGGCAAGATAGAGATGCTGTTTGTGGCTCCCGAGGCGCGCGGTAGTGGCGTGGGGCGTTTGCTGGTGGCCCATGCCATCACGCAGGGCGGCGCGACGCAGGTTGACGTCAACGAGCAGAACGAACAGGCGGTGGGCTTCTATCTGAAGATGGGATTCACCGTGACGGGTCGTTCGCCGCTGGATGGTCAGGGCAAGCCCTATCCGCTGCTGCATATGGCGCTGGCGCCGACCTGATCGTGCCTGATGAGGCGCAGTACCCATAAACCAACGGGGGATGGCATCAGCCATCCCCCGTTTTTTTGATCGTGTTTGTTACTTGCTGGCGACCTTGTTCACCACCTTGATCAGCCGATAGCGCAGGGAGGGGGCATCGGCCGGCACATCGGTGAGCTGCTCCTTGCTGACAGTGAGCTGGTAGCGGTAACCCAGCTCGAACTGGAAACCTTCAATATTCTGGTAGAACAGCGTCCAGGGCTGCTGCTCATCACTGCGAACCTGCATGCACTGCATCGGGCCAACTCCGACGCAATCGACCAGCTGGCTGTTGATATAGAGGGTCTCCCCCTGTGACGGGGCGGGGGTGCTCTGGCAGGCGGTCAGCAGCAAGGCTGCGCTGATAAACAGTGGTTTCATAATGGACTCCTTAACGCGAAAGGGGGCATTAGAGCGGCAAACAAAAAGGCGGTCAATGACCGCCTTTGTAACAAACCATATCAGCGCAGTGGTTAGCGCTGCTCGAGTGGAGTGAACTCGCGCAGCGGGTGGCCTACGTAGAGCTGGCGTGGGCGACCAATCTTGCTGTCCGGGTCTGAGTGGAACTCGTTCCAGTGCGCAATCCAGCCGATGGTGCGGGAGATGGCGAAGATCACGGTGAACATGCTCATCGGGATGCCGATCGCCTTCATGATGATGCCGGAGTAGAAGTCCACGTTCGGGTAGAGTTTCTTCTCGACGAAGTAGGGGTCGGAGAGCGCAATACGCTCCAGCTCCATGGCTACGTCCAGCAGCGGATCCTTGATCTGCAGCTCGGTCAGTACTTCGTGGCAGGTTTCGCGCATCACAGTGGCACGGGGGTCGTGGTTCTTGTAGACGCGGTGACCAAAGCCCATCAGACGGAACGGATCATTCTTGTCCTTGGCCTTGGCGATGTACTCGGGGATGCGATCCACCGAGCCGATCTCTTCCAGCATGCGCAGGCAGGCTTCGTTGGCACCACCGTGGGCCGGTCCCCACAGGGAGGCGATCCCCGCGGCGATACAGGCGAACGGGTTGGCACCGGAGGAGCCAGCCAGACGAACGGTGGAAGTGGAGGCGTTCTGCTCGTGATCCGCATGGAGGGTAAAGATACGATCCATGGCGCGTTCAACGATGGGGTTGACCTTGTACTCTTCGGTCGGCACGCCAAACATCATGTGCAGGAAGTTACCGGCATAGGAGAGGGCGTTACGCGGCTGCATGAACGGCTGGCCGATGGAGTACTTGTAACACATGGCTGCCAGAGTCGGCATCTTGGAGAGCAGACGGAAGGCGCAGATCTCGCGATGCTGCTCGTTATTGATGTCGAGAGCATCGTGATAGAAGGCGGAGAGGGCGCTGACTACACCGCACATGATGGCCATGGGGTGGGAGTCGCGACGGAAGCCGCGGAAGAAGAAGGCGATCTGCTCGTGCACCATGGTGTGGCGGGTGACCAGGCGTTCGAATTCGGCATATTGCGCCTTGGTCGGCGCTTCGCCGTACAGCAGGATATAGCAGACTTCCAGATAGGTGGCCTGGGTGGCCAACTGGGCGATGGGGTAACCACGGTGCAGCAAGACACCCTGATCCCCGTCAATGTAGGTAATGGCAGATTTGCAAGAACCGGTGGCCATAAAACCGGGGTCAAAGGTGAAATACCCCTGTGATCCCAATTTTCTGACATCGATGACATCCGGGCCGATGGTGCCGGAGAGGATCGGCAGTTCGACCGGATCTTTTCCGGGCAGGTGTAGGGTGGCTATCTTATCAGCCATAGCACGTCTCCTTTGCTCTTTATAATTTGGTTCCAGTCCTACTCTATTACGACTTTTATGACGCTGGCAAAGGTTGTTACCCATACCGAAGTGGCTGGAGCGCCTTATTTGAAACAGAGTTCCTTATCAATGTCAATTTTGCTGGAACCCCATTAATGGCATTAATGAAATGTTAAATTAAATATGCGATCGAGTTTGCGGTTTTGTGTTTTCTTTGTAGCTAATTGATTGTCTTCGGTTAAGGCCGCCGATATACTGCGCCACGTGGGTCATGGCTGCGGGTGTTTGAAACGCTTTGGCAAAGCCTTATGTGAAACCGAAAACTCGCGTTTTGGCTTTTTCAGAGTGTTTTGGTAACAAAAAACCAACAATCACCATTCCGTGCCCTCAAGTGTGAGTTAAAACAATAACTAACGTGCTCAATGGAGCTGAGTGGGCAAGCGTGAAAAACAAACAGAGACCGGTCAACCTCGACCTACAGACGATCAGCTTTCCTGTCACTGCCATTGCATCCATCCTGCACCGTGTTTCAGGGGTCATTACCTTTGTTGCACTGGGCATCTTGCTGTGGATGCTTGGTACTTCACTCGCCTCTCCCGAAGGGTTTGAAACCGTGGTTGCCATCATGGACAACTTCCTGGTCAAACTCGTGCTGTGGGGGATCCTGACTGCGCTGGCATACCATATTGTGGGCGGCTTGCGTCATCTGGTCATGGATATGGGCTATTGGGAAGAGCTGGAATCCGGTAATCAGAGCGCCCGCGTGGCCTTCGTGATCACCGCGATCCTGGCTGTATTGGCGGGAGTGCTTGTATGGTAACCAATTCTGCAACCTTCGGGCGCAGCGGCATTCATGATTACATCCTGATCCGCGCCACCGCCCTCATCATGACCTGTTATGTCCTCTATCTGGTGGGCTTTGTCGCGTTTAACGACATCACCTACGAGGTGTGGGCAGGCTTCTTCGCCAAAACATTCACCAAAGTATTCACCCTGTTGACCCTGCTCTGCGTACTGATCCACGCCTGGATTGGTCTGTGGCAGGTGCTGACTGACTATATCAAGCCGGTAGGGCTGCGCGGGGCGCTGCAATTTGCCCTGGTCGTGGTGCTGTTTGTCTATCTGATGACGGGTTTCGTCGTGCTGTGGGGTGTGTAAGGTGACTATTCCAACTCGTGAATTTGATGCGGTGGTGATTGGTGCCGGTGGTGCCGGTATGCGCGCCGCGCTGCAGATTGCCCAATCCGGCAAGAGCTGCGCTCTGTTGTCCAAGGTTTTTCCAACCCGTTCTCACACTGTCTCCGCCCAGGGCGGGATCACGGTTGCGCTGGGCAATGCCCACGATGACAACTGGCAGTGGCATATGTATGACACGGTAAAAGGTTCCGATTACATCGGTGATCAGGAAGCCATCGAGTACATGTGCAAAACCGGCCCCGAGGCTATCTATGAGCTGGAGAACATGGGCTTGCCCTTCTCCCGTTTCGACAACGGGTCTGTCTACCAGCGTCCGTTTGGTGGTCAGTCCAAGAATTTCGGTGGCGAGCAGGCTGCTCGTACCGCAGCGGCCGCCGACCGTACCGGTCACGCCCTGCTGCACACCCTCTATCAGCAGAACGTCAAGAACAAGACCACCGTCTTCTCCGAGTGGTATGCGCTGGATCTGGTGAAAAACCAGGATGGCCATGTGG
>NZ_CAWNZT010000240.1:11922-12559 GCF_963878965.1 Aeromonas sp. HMWF015
CCACCGTGCTGGCGACTGGCGGTGCCGGTCGTATCTACCAGTCCACCACCAATGCCCACATCAACACAGGTGACGGTGTCGGCATGGCGCTGCGTGCCGGCGTCGGCGTGCAGGACATGGAGATGTGGCAGTTCCACCCGACCGGCATCGCCGGGGCCGGGGTGCTGGTAACTGAAGGCTGCCGTGGTGAAGGCGGCTATCTGCTCAATAAAGATGGCGAGCGCTTCATGGAGCGTTACGCCCCGAACGCCAAGGACTTGGCCGGTCGCGACGTGGTGGCCCGCTCCATCATGATCGAGATCCGTGAAGGCCGTGGCTGCGACGGCCCCTGGGGTCCACACATCAAGCTCAAGCTGGATCACCTCGGCAAAGAGGTGCTGGAATCCCGTCTGCCGGGCATCTGCGAGCTCTCTCGCACCTTCGCCCACGTGGATCCGGTTAAAGAGCCGATCCCGATCATCCCGACCTGCCACTACATGATGGGCGGCGTACCGACCAACGTGAATGGCCAATGCCTGACTCAGGACAAGAACGGCAACGACGTGCCGGTGGTCGGTCTGTTTGCGGTGGGCGAGATTGCCTGCGTCTCCGTACACGGTGCCAACCGTCTGGGTGGCAACTCCCTGCTGGATCTGGT
>NZ_CAWNZT010000240.1:12636-27903 GCF_963878965.1 Aeromonas sp. HMWF015
CGGCCGTGATGCTTCCGAGTCGGATCTGGATGCCGCATTGTCCCGCTTCAACCGCTGGGAAAATACCCGCAACGGCGAAGACCCGGTGCAGATCCGCAAAGACCTGCAGCGCTGCATGCAGAACAACTTCTCCGTATTCCGCGAAGGTGCGGCGATGGCAGAAGGGTTGGCCGAGCTCAAGGTTATCCGCGAGCGCCTCAAGTCAGCCCGTCTGGATGACACCTCCAAAGAGTTCAACACCCAGCGCATCGAGTGCCTGGAGCTGGACAACCTGATGGAGACGGCGTTTGCCACGGCGGTTGCCGCCAACTTCCGTACCGAGAGTCGCGGTGCTCACTGCCGCTTCGACTTCCCGGAGCGCGACGATGAGAACTGGCTGTGCCACAGCCTCTATCATCCGGACACCGAGTCCATGACCCGTCGCGCTGTCAACATGTCACCCAAGACCCGTGAGGCGTTCCCGCCCAAGGTCCGGACTTACTGATTGCGGAGCCAGCCCAATGAACGTCACATTCTCTGTCTACAGATACAATCCGGATGTTGATAACGTCCCCCATATGAAGGAATATCGTCTTGATATTCCTGAAGGTTCCGACATGATGGTGCTCGACGCACTGATCCAGTTGAAAGAGCTGGATCCCACGCTCGCCTTCCGCCGCTCTTGCCGCGAAGGGGTCTGTGGATCAGACGGTCTCAACATGAATGGCAAGAATGGTCTTGCCTGTATCACCCCGCTCTCCGACCTGCTGAAGAAGGGCAATAACGTCGTTATCCGCCCCTTGCCCGGCCTGCCGGTGATCCGTGATCTGGTGATCGACATGACCCAGTTCTACACCCAGTGGGAGAAGGTCAAACCCTTCCTCATCAATGATGACAAGTTGCCGCCGGTGCGTGAGCACCTGCAATCCCCCGAAGAGCGCGCCAAGCTTGACGGCCTGTACGAGTGCATTCTCTGTGCCTGCTGCTCCACTTCGTGCCCCTCCTTCTGGTGGAATCCCGACAAGTTCATCGGTCCGGCCGGGCTGCTCGCCGCCTACCGCTGGCTGGCTGACAGCCGCGACACCGCGACCACCGAACGACTGGGGAATCTGGACGACGCATTCAGCGTGTTCCGCTGCCATGGCATCATGAACTGCGTGAACGTCTGTCCGAAAGGCTTGAACCCGACCAAGGCGATTGGCCAGATCAAGTCGATGTTGCTCAATCGGGCTGTTTAGTATCAGGGCCGGCCAGGTGCTGGCCCGACCTCTGGATAGCCATCCGACCCGTGGCAGGATGGCTATTTGACCCCTACAAGCTGCGCAGCAGTAACAAGAAGTACAAGGGATAGAAATGCATAACGGCGTGATGAAGGCCTGGTTGGAGTCATCTCACCTGGCTGGTGCGAATGCAAGCTATATAGAGGATTTGTACGAATCCTTCCTGGAAAATCCTGACTCCGTGTCCGACGAGTGGCGCAGCCTGTTTAGCGAGCTGCCCCAGGTCAATGGCCATGCGGTTGAACAACCCCACTCCCAGGTCCGCGATTATTTCCGTCGTCTGGCCAAGGATCCCTCTCGCTACAGTGCCCCCGTCTCCGATCCGCAAGTGGATGCCAAGCAGGTGCGGGTATTGCAGCTGATCAACGCCTTCCGTTTCCGTGGTCACCAGAATGCCAATCTGGACCCGCTGGGCCTGTGGCAGCGTGAAACCGTTGCCGAACTGGATCCTGCGTTCCACAACCTGCAGGGCGCAGATATGGAGGCCACCTTCAATGTGGGCTCCTACGCCATCGGTCGCGAGACCATGGTGCTCTCCGACCTCTACGCCTCGCTGAAGAAGACCTACTGCGGATCCATCGGCGCCGACTACATGCACCTCACCTCCACGGAAGAGAAGCGCTGGCTGCAACAGCGTCTCGAATCCATTGAAGGGAAGGGGAGCTACACCCTCGAAGAGAAGACCCGTTTCCTCGAGAGCCTGACCGCCGCCGAAGGGCTGGAGAAATATCTGGGCGCCAAGTTCCCGGGAGCCAAGCGCTTCTCGCTGGAAGGTGGCGATGCCATGATCCCCATGCTCAAGGAGCTGATCCGTCGCGCCGGTGAGCAGGGCTGCAAAGAGGCCGTTATCGGCATGGCCCACCGCGGTCGTCTCAACGTGCTGATCAACGTGCTGGGCAAGCGCGCTCAGGACCTGTTCGACGAGTTTGCCGGCAAGCACGGAGAATCGTGGGGTACCGGTGATGTGAAGTACCACATGGGCTTCTCCTCCGACTTCGCCACCCCGGGTGGCAACGTCCACCTTGCGCTGGCGTTCAACCCCTCTCACCTCGAGATCGTCAACCCTGTGGTCATCGGCTCGGTCCGTGCCCGGATGGATCGTCGTGGTGACAAGGATGGTTCCAGTGTGCTGCCCATCACCATTCACGGTGACTCGGCCATGGCCGGTCAGGGCGTGGTGGCCGAGACCTTCAACATGTCCCAGACCCGCGCCTATGGCGTCGGCGGGACGGTGCGCATCGTCATCAACAACCAGGTTGGTTTCACCACCTCCTATATTCGTGACCTGCGCTCCACCGAATATTGCACCGACATCGCCAAGGCGGTGCAGGCGCCGGTGCTGCACGTCAACGGGGATGATCCGGAAGCCGTGGTGCTGGTGACCCAGATTGCGCTGGATTATCGCAACACCTTCAAGCGCGACGTGGTGATCGAACTGGTTTGCTACCGTCGTCACGGTCACAACGAAGCGGACGAGCCAAACGCGACTCAGCCCTTGATGTACCAGAAGATCAAGCAGCACCCGACCCCGCGCAAGATCTACGCCGATCAGCTGGTGGCCGAGGGGAGCATTGCCCAGGAGCAGGCGACGACTCTGGTCAACGAGTATCGCGAAGCGCTGGATCGCGGCGAGCGGGTGAGCAAAGAGTGGCGGCCGATGGAGCTGCACTCCGTCGACTGGACCCCTTATCTGGGCCACGACTGGAACATGGCCTATGACAGCACAGTGCCGATGGATCACCTCAAAGCCCTCGGCGAGCGGGTGAGCCAGTATCCGGCTACCCACGTGCTGCAGCGTCAGGTCGAGAAGATTTACGAAGACCGCCGTCTGATGGCCGCGGGCGAAAAGCTGGTGGACTGGGGCTTTGCCGAGACCCTGGCCTACGCCACCCTGGTGGACAAGGGTTCCCGCATCCGCTTTACCGGTGAAGACTCCGGCCGTGGCACCTTCTTCCACCGCCACGCCGTGCTGCACAACCAGACCGATGCCAGCACCTACACCCCGCTGTGCAACCTGCACGACGAGCAGGGTCCGTTCGAGATTTACGACTCGGTACTGACCGAGAACGCGGTACTGGCCTTTGAATATGGCTACGCCAGCGCCGAGCCGGCTGGCCTCACCATCTGGGAAGCCCAGTTCGGTGACTTCGCCAACTGTGCTCAGGTGGTAGTCGACCAGTTCCTCTCCTCCGGCGAGCAGAAGTGGGGCCGGATGTGCGGCCTGACCATGCTGCTGCCGCACGGTTACGAGGGGCAGGGGCCGGAGCACTCCTCCGCCCGTCTGGAGCGTTATCTGCAGATGTGCGCCCAGCACAACATGCAGGTGTGCGTGCCCTCAACCCCGGCTCAGGTATTCCACATGCTGCGCCGTCAGGTGGTACGCCCGATGCGCCGTCCGCTTATCGTGATGACCCCCAAATCCCTGCTGCGCCACCCGCTGGCGGTCAGCAAGCTCGAAGATCTGGCGGAAGGCACCTTCCAGAACGCCATTGGCGAGATCGACGCGCTGGATCCGAAAGCGGTCAAGCGGGTGGTCTTCTGTTCCGGCAAGGTCTATTACGACCTGCTCGAAGCCCGTCGCAAGGCGGAGCAGAAGGATGTGGCGATCGTGCGGATCGAACAGCTCTATCCCTTCCCGGAAGAGGAAGTGCGCGCCATTCTGGCCGATTACAGCCACGTCACCGATTTTGTCTGGTGTCAGGAAGAGCCGCAAAACCAGGGCGCCTGGTACTGCACCCGTCACAACTACGATGACGTGCTGCCGACCGGAGCCACCCTGCGTTATGCTGGTCGTCCGGCGTCCGCCTCGCCGGCGGTTGGTTACATGTCCGTCCACGCCAAGCAGCAGAAAGCCTTGGTGGAAGATGCCCTTACTCTGGCCTAAGCCCTGAACAAGAAGTAACAAGGAACTGATTAGATGACTATCGAGATCAAGGTACCGGACCTGCCGGAATCAGTGGCGGATGCCACCATTGCCACCTGGCACAAGAAGCCGGGTGATCTGGTTGCCCGTGATGAAGTGCTGGTCGACATCGAAACCGACAAGGTGGTGCTGGAAGTGCCGGCACCGCAAGCTGGCGTGCTGGGCGACATCCTGCAGGCAGAGGGGGCGACCGTCCTCTCCCGCCAGCTGATCGCCACCATCAAGGCGGCTGCCGTGGCCGGTGAAGAGACCAAGGAGAAGCCGGCCGAAGCGGTTGCCGATGATGGCGCCGATGGCCTGAGCCCCTCCGTGCGTCGTCTGATTGGCGAGCACGACATCGACGTGGCCAAGCTGACTGGCACCGGCAAGGGCGGTCGCATCACCAAGGATGATGTGGAAGCCTACATCAAGGCGCTGAGCAAGCCTGCCGCAGCCGCTCCGGTAGCTGCTGCCCCGGTCGCGCCGGTTGCCGCGCTGGCCGGTCGCAGCGAGAAGCGGGTGCCGATGACCCGTCTGCGCAAGCGCATCGCCGAGCGTCTGCTGGAAGCGAAAAACACCACCGCCATGCTGACCACCTTCAACGAGGTCAACATGAAGCCCATCATGGATCTGCGCAAGCAGTACGGCGAGATCTTCGAGAAGAAGCACGGCATCAAGCTCGGCTTCATGTCCTTCTACGTGAAGGCGGTAGTGGAGTCCCTCAAGCGCTATCCGGAAGTGAACGCCGGGCTGGATGGTGACGACATCGTCTACCACAACTACTTCGACGTCAGCATCGCCGTCTCCACCCCCCGTGGTCTGGTGACGCCGGTGCTGCGCGACTGCGACAACATGAGCCTGGCCGACATCGAGAAGGCCATCAAGGATCTGGCCGGCAAGGGCCGTGACGGCAAACTGACCGTGGATGAGCTGACTGGCGGCAACTTCACCATCACCAACGGTGGTGTGTTCGGTTCCCTGGTGTCCACCCCGATCATCAACCCGCCCCAGAGCGCCATTCTGGGCATGCACAAGATCCAGGATCGCCCGATGGCCGTTGACGGCAAGGTCGAGATCCTGCCGATGATGTACTTGGCCCTCTCCTACGATCACCGTCTCATCGACGGGCGCGAATCGGTAGGCTTCCTGGTCTCCGTCAAGGAGCTCCTGGAAGATCCGACCCGCCTGCTGCTGGACGTCTGAGCAACCAACTGAAAGATAACGAGGGGCCCCCGAGGCCCCCACTCACAGGGGATTGAGAAACACGAGCCCCGGACGGAAATACCTACAACACGGATAGAGCATCTATGAATCTGCATGAATATCAGGCAAAACAGCTGTTTGCCGAGTATGGCCTGCCGGTCTCCGAAGGTTATGCCTGTGCTACCCCGCAGGAAGCGGCCGAAGCGGCCGACAAGATTGGCGGCAATACCTGGGTGGTGAAATGCCAGGTACACGCCGGTGGTCGCGGCAAGGCGGGCGGCGTAAAAGTGGCCAAGAGCAAGGATGAGATCCGTGCCTTCGCCCAGAACTGGCTGGGCAAGAACCTGGTGACCTACCAGACTGACGCCAACGGCCAGCCGGTCACCAAGATCCTGGTTGAATCCTGCACCGACATCGCCAAAGAGCTCTACCTGGGTGCCGTGGTTGACCGTGGTTCGCGCCGCGTGGTCTTCATGGCCTCCACCGAAGGTGGCGTGGATATCGAGAAGATTGCCCACGAAACCCCCCATTTGATCCACAAGGCGGCCATCGATCCGCTGGTGGGTCCGCAGGCCTATCAGGCCCGCGAACTGGCCTTCAAACTGGGTCTGGTCGGCGATCAGATCAAACAGTTCACCAAGATCTTCTTAGGCTTGGGCCAGATGTTCCTGGATTGCGATTTCGCGCTGCTGGAGATCAACCCGCTGGTGATCACCAAGCAGGGCAACCTGCACTGCCTCGATGGCAAGATCAACATCGATGCCAACGCCCTCTATCGTCAGCCCAAGCTGCGCGAAATGCATGACCCGTCACAAGATGACCCCCGCGAAGCGCACGCCGCCCAGTGGGAGCTCAACTATGTGGCGCTCGATGGCAACATCGGCTGCATGGTCAACGGCGCAGGTCTGGCCATGGGTACCATGGATATCGTCAACCTGCACGGTGGCAAACCGGCCAACTTCCTTGACGTCGGCGGCGGCGCCACCAAGGAGCGCGTAACCGAGGCGTTCAAGATCATCCTCTCCGACAGCAACGTCAAAGCGGTGCTGGTCAACATCTTCGGCGGCATCGTGCGCTGCGACATGATCGCGGAAGGCATTATCGGTGCGGTCAAGGAAGTGGGGGTCAAGGTGCCCGTCGTGGTCCGTCTGGAAGGCAACAACGCCGAGCTGGGTGGTATCAAGCTGGCCGAGAGCGGCCTCAACATCATTGCGGCCAAGAGTCTGACCGATGCCGCGCAGCAAGTCGTCAAAGCAGCGGAGGCCAACTGATGAGCGTACTGATCAACAAGGACACCCGAGTCATCTGCCAGGGCTTTACCGGCGGTCAGGGTACTTTCCACTCCGAGCAGGCGCTCTCCTACGGCACCCAGCTGGTTGGCGGCGTCTCCCCGGGCAAGGGTGGCACCACCCATCTGGGCCTGCCGGTGTTCAACACCGTCCGTGACGCGGTCGAAGCGACCGGCGCCACTGCCTCCGTCATCTATGTTCCGGCACCGTTCTGCAAGGACGCGATCCTGGAAGCGATCGACGCGGGCATCAAGCTCATCGTCACCATCACCGAAGGCATCCCGACGCTGGATATGCTGGACGTCAAAGTGAAGCTGCAAGAGACCGGCGTGCAGATGATCGGCCCCAACTGCCCGGGTGTGATCACCCCGGGTGAGTGCAAGATCGGCATCATGCCGGGCCACATTCACAAGCCGGGCAAGGTGGGCATCGTCTCCCGCTCCGGTACCCTGACCTACGAAGCGGTCAAGCAGACCACTGACGAGGGCTTTGGCCAGTCCACCTGCGTCGGTATCGGTGGCGACCCCATCCCGGGCTCCAACTTTATCGACATTCTGGAGATGTTCCAGAACGACCCGCAGACCGAAGCGATCGTGATGATCGGCGAGATCGGCGGCAACGCCGAGGAAGACGCGGCCGCCTATATCAAGGCCCACGTCACCAAGCCGGTGGTCTCCTATATCGCCGGTGTTACCGCGCCTCCCGGCAAGCGGATGGGCCACGCTGGCGCCATCATCTCCGGTGGCAAGGGTACCGCTGCCGAGAAGTTTGCCGCGCTGGAAGATGCTGGCGTGAAAACTGTCCGCTCCCTGGCCGATATCGGCAAGGCCCTGCGCGAAGTGACTGGCTGGTAATTTCTGTTAGCCCGTTATCTCTAATAAAAAAGCCGCCTAATGGGCGGCTTTTTTGTGGAGTGAAACTGAGAGTTTACGATACGATCTCAAATAAACTATCAGAACTTTTTCTGGTTAGAATTTTTATGCCACCAAAGCCAAGAGTACCGTGAGTAGCATAGCAATATTCGAATATTAAAATGTCTTCAATTCCATCATTATTAAAGTCTGCTCTAGCCACCTCAATTAATTGCTGACCCATTCCGCTTGGCTCCTCGATGCACAGCGTGTTTTGTTTAATACGTTTAATAACTATTAAACCGTCATCAACTTTGCTTTGGTAAGTAGCGTCAGAGATGTTTTCTGGTATATCTCCAAGCGATGGAAAGAGAGTGAATGGCATCAAATGAAGATCGATAATGCCAACTCTAGGATCAGTAATGAAGCTTCTTTCTGGTGTTTTTGCAGCCTGAAGGGAATTTAACAATCCACACTGGTGTTCGAAGAACGTAGACATTTTGATATTAAATGTCGTGAGAGCGTAGTAACCAGATTGAATAGCTTTGTCGTATTCCTTACAGGTTCGGACATGGATTTTGTCGTTCGAATCGTTGGTTAAAGTTACACCATCAATGTTAGTGTTAAGCCCTAATCGTATTGGTCGGTTGCGAAGATAATCAATATCTGATTTTGAAATAGTACTAATTTCTTCATAGTCAGAAAAATGCATCTTTTCTAAAAGATGGAAAATATCTTGCGGTTGCTCATTATGTTCTTCAAGTATTTTAACTATTTCAGATGGTGATAGTTCACCTCGTTCTAGGCACTGTTGCAATAGGATTAAAGCCTTCCCGCTGTTCTTGCGCTTTTCAATTTTTTCTAAAGTTATTTGAACCTCTTTCTTCTTGTTTTTCGCAATTGCAAGGAAAAAATGAACATGAGCCTCATCGAATACAAGCGAACCTTTTTGAAGATTCGCCCCTGCACGACATGGGAGTAGATTCTCATATCCATGGAGGTCGAAATTTTCATTTAACCCCAATATGTTTCTTACTCGTTGAAATTCGGCAGGGTCATTAGCTAGGTATTCAGGAATAATATGATCGATATGAAAGCAACTGATATCAAGACGTTCTCTTGTGTAAGCACATTTCTTCTCATGAGCTAGCCATAAAGCTTCTCGTTGGGATGCACTGAACTTTTGGTTTGACATAAAAAAGCTTATATCCCTAAGGGTGTGTAACACAGGTAACTATCAATCAGGGGGTTAGTATGCCACAGCCTTTGTCTACAGGCAGAATCCATCAGGCCAAGATTGTTACGCTGTTGCAACCAAGTTGGCTAATGCTGTTGCGCTGGTGAATCAATCCTGCCGCTGCTTGGGGCAGCCCGCTGGCCATGCTGGTTGCCAATGCCCCGCCGATTTGGGGCAAAGGGGCACGCCGAACGTGGGTTAAACCCGCTCATTATCCCTTGCGTAACTTTCCTCGCTATCAGCTCTAGCTATCACTCCCCGAAGTAAAAATGCCGACCCAAAGGTCGGCATGTTGCTTTTACAAGGCGTCGGGCTGGCGGCATATGCGCTTAGCGCGCAGTTGACGAAATCCTCACACTTGAGCCTATTGGCTAAAGACCGTCTGCCCGCGAAACACGGTGCGGGTGACTTTGGTATCGGCGATCTGCTCCGGTTTGCCGCTGGCGACCAGCTGGTAGAGATCCCGATCCAGCACGATAAAGTCGGCCGATTTTCCTGCCTCGATGGAGCCGCTGATAGCCTGCTGGCGCACCGCGCGGGCGCCGTTGATGGTGTAGGCATCCAGCATCTGGTCGAGGGTGATGCGCTGGCTCGCCCGAAAGTCATCGCCGCTCTGGGGGGCGTGGTTGACCCCGGCGGCCATATTGGCGAAGGGGCGCGGATCGCGGCTATCGACCGGCGCATCGCTGCCAGCCACCAGAATGGCCCCCGCCTTGCGCGAGCTGGCCACCGGATAGAGCGCCTGCTTGAGATACCCCTTGGGATCGTACATCGCCTCGTGCAGGGATTGCCCCTTGCGGGTCGGCTGGATAAAGGGGGTGACCAGCATGTCGTATTCGGGCTGGGGGTTGGTCCAGGCGTAGGTGAAGGTGAGGTAGAGGCCAAGCTGGCCGAGCCGCTGCTGATCGTCCGGATGCACCACCTGCAGATGGGCGAGGGTGTGGGGAGTGCCGTGATCGCCGTTGCTGGCGCGGGCCGCCTCCAGCGCATCGAGGGCCATGCGGGTGGTGCGATCGCCGATGCTGTGCATATGGATGCTAAAGCCCGCCTTGTCGAGCGCCCCCACGTAGCGGTTCAGATCTGCGGCGCGGTAGTTGACCAGCCCCTTGCTGCCGGCATCCTCGCTGTTGGCGGTGATGGTGACCTGCTCGCCACCCTGATCCGCGGCGAGGTGGGGGGTCTGGTAGTTGCTCAGCATGCCGGCGTTGGGCAGGAAGGGGGGCGTACTGAAGGGATCCCCCTCCAGTACCCCGTCGAGGAAGATCTTGACCGCATCGGCCTTGATCAGGGGGTCACCCGCAAACTGGTCGCGCACCCGGTTGGCCTTGGCCAGATGGCCGCCGATGTCGAGCTTGCCGCTGTAGTCATCCTCGTGAAAACAGGTGGCGGCGGTGACCCGCATATTGAGCAGCCCCTGATCTTCCATCTCTCGCAGGCGATCGCGGATAAAGTCGGTAGCGCAGGCATCCTGAATGCTGGTGATGCCGCGCGAGGCCATCAGGGTCGAGACGGCGGGCAGGATCTGGCGATACTGGTTCGCCGCCTGCTCGTCATGGGCGCTGAGCAGGCCGCTGTCGGGGGAGGGAATAGCGCTGCGGGCCCCTTCGCGAATGACGCCGCTATCGAGATCCACATAGGGTTTGAAAGGGGCAAAGAGGCCGCCCGGCGCCAGGGTGGTGGCGGTGAAACCCACCTGTTTGCCGCTTTTATCGGTCGCCAGCGCCAGTGCCCGCGAGTTGTAGGCGCTGGCGTGGCCATCGACCCCGGCCAGCACCACCGGATTGTCGGGGGCGGCGGCATCGAGGGCCGCCAGCACGGTTTTATAGGCGGCGGTGGGGGCGTTGCCCTCGTAGGGAGACCACTGGTTGATCACCAGCCAGTCGCCAGCCTTGGGGGCGTAGCGGGGCAGGCAGCGCTTCACCTTGGCCGCCAGCTCGCCGAGATCGACCGGCTTGCCGTCGAGATCGCACATATCGAGCGCCACCGTGCCCAGCAGGTGGATATGGTTGTCGTGCAGCCCCGGCAGCACCATCTTCCCCTGCAGATCCACCACCTGGGTGTCGGGGGGGCTGAGTGCCTCGGCCCCCTGCCGGTTGCCCACATAGAGGAACTGGCCGCCGCTCACCACCATGGCCTCTGCCACCTGCCGCTGACCATCCTGGGTGTGGATCTTGCCGTTGAGATAAAGAGTGCGTGCGGCGGTGGGCGGCTGCCCCTGCTGGCAGCCCGCCAGCAGCGGGGCGAGCAGCAACAATGTGCGGGAAAGGGAGTGGTGTGGTGCCTTGCAATCCATGCAGTGATCTCCTTGAGGGTCGGGTTTTGTGCAGCGTTTACTGCAAATAGCGCGATCTCTTTATGGCTGCCTGGTCAAAAAATGCCAGCAATTGCTGCAAATATTTAACGTTTTGTTTACCATGTCACATCAATCGGTGGCGAGCGGGGCGCGGTGCCCGTTTTGCTGATGTACCAAGATGTACAACCAGAGCGCCTTGCCGATGGGCCAACAACAGGGAGGCGTGATGTCAGAGGAGTCAGTGGCAGAGGGGCCGTTACCCCGGGTGCTCACCATGCGCCGCCAACCCAAACAGCAGCGCAGTCAGGCGGTGGCCAGCCGCATCGAGGAGGCGACCCTGAGCCTGTTGCAGGAGCAGGGCTTTACTGCTCTCAATACCAACGCCATCGCCGATCGGGCGGGGGTGGGGATCAAGTCGCTCTATCACCTCTATCCCAACAAGGAGGCGATTATCTGCCGCCTCGCCATGGGGTGGCTGGCGGCGGTTTGCGAGGCGCAGGCGGCGATCCGACTGCAGGCGACCAGCTGGCCACAGGCGCTGGTGCTGCTCGACGAGGCGCTGGAGCGCCGCTTTGTCGGCTATGGCGCCCTCTGGCATGCCATGGATTTGATCCCCGAGCTGCATGCGCTGGAGCAGCAGCACGAGCGGCGCCAGATTGACTTCTGGTCATCCCTGCTGCGCGATTTTGGCTGCCGCTGGCCCGAGGCGGAGCTCACGACTCTGGTGCGCTACTTCTATCGCACCGCTGATGTCACCAAGCAGTGCACCCGGGGTGACGGGGATCTCGGCCAGCAGATGTGGCTGCTGCACCGCCACTGGAGCGAGCAGCTGATCGCCGCCGCCATTGCCGAGCCCGACCCCGAGCGGGTGTGGCAGGCAAGGCCGGCGCTGCTGCTAGGGACGGAAATCCCTGCGGCTGACAAGTGGCGGCGATAAACCGCGTGCAAGCGTAAGGGGTTGGCGCTCTTTGCCCTGATCGGCGTGGCTCTTCGGCGTGGTTCTCTCTGGCGCGATATCCCAGCAGGATGGTGCCTTGTCAGCCTGATTGTTGCGACAGTGAAATGATGTTTCTCGATGGTGTTTCGCTGATGAAACAGTGCTGTTGGTGGCAAGTCGAGCACCGTGTGTGCCGTGTCTTGTCTATACCGTCCGATGCCCTCCGATCCGGGCGATGCAGCGCGGAGCTGATCGCAGGTTTTCGCCGCTCGGGATCTGATGGCCTATGGTGCCAATAGCAAAGCGCCGACCCTGGGGTCGGCGCTTTGCTTGTTGCAGTCAGACGGGGCAGAAGCGTGCGGAATTGGTATTACCGCGCTTACTTGTCTGCCTTGCCAGCGGCATCGGCAAGTTTGGCCAGCTGTTTGTCATACCAGGCCACCGGACGGTTCTCATCTTCCGCCCGCTCCTTGCGCCGGATGGCGTTGCGCACCGCCATGGCCCCCAGCCAGCGAAATGGCTCTGGCGGAAAATAGCCACGCGGGCCGCTGACCAGCGCGCAGTCGCGCCACGGCTTGTCCTCCTCCCGCACTTCATCGCTCACCAAGGCTGCCAGGATCTGGCCACCGATCCAGCTCTGGGCCACCCCGTTGCCGGAGTAGCCGAGGCCATAGACGATATTGGGCTGTCCTCGCCAGTGGCCGAAGAAGGGGAGGCCATCTACCGAGCGGTCGGAGGCGCCGCACCAGCTGGCGGCTATGGGCACCTCTTTGAGCGCCGGAAAGAAGCGGCGCAGGGTGCGGGTGAGGGGGGCAAGATAACGGCTGGGGGCATCGAACTCGGCCAGATGGCGGTTGGCAAAGGCGAAGGTGTTGCCCCCCTTGCCCAGCATCAGCCGACCTTGCGGGGTGGAGCGGTAGTAATGGACAAAGGTGCGGCCATCCACCACGGAGCGGCCGTGCGCAAGCTGCTGGGCGGCCAGTGCATCCGGCGCGGGGTCGGTTATCACCATATCGGAGGAGACCAGCACTATACTGCGGCGAAACTCGCGAAAGTGCTGCACCATGGCGCTGTTGAGGGCCAGCACCACCTTGCGGGCACGCACCTCACCTTGCGGTGTTTGCACCCGTGCAGGCTGGCCCGCCTCAAGGCGCTGCATGGGGGAGTGTTCATAGACCTCGACCCCCAGCTCCCGCGCCACCCGCAGCAGGCCGCGCACCAAGAGTGCCGGTTGCACCGAACCCGCGTGGGGACTGTAGAGCCCCTCCAGATGAACGTGGGAGCCGCTCTGGCTCGCCAGTTCACCCTCCGCAATTGGCTGCCACTGGTTAAGGTTGGCTCGCTTGAGTTCCTGCAATACCGGCTCCATCAGGCCGCGCTGGGCCTCGCTGGTGGCGGTGTAACAGGTGCCCTCGACCCTCAGCTGCGCCTCAATGTTGTGCTTTTCGCAGAAGCGGGCGATCTCGTGCACCGCCTGCTCGGATCTTTGTACCAGCCAGGCTGCCTGCTGCTCGCCAAAGAGGCGCTTTAAGGTCAGGTATTTGGCCGACCAGGTGAGCAGGCAGCCGCCGTTGCGCCCGGAGGCGCCGCTGCCGCAGCGATCTTTTTCCAGCACCAGGATGCGCAAGTGTGGCTCGGCCTGTTTAAGGGCGATGGCGCTCCAGAGCCCGGTAAAGCCGCCGCCGACGATGCAGACATCGGCCTCGTGGTTGCCGACTAGGGGCGTGGGCGGCGCGGGTTGTTCGGCGGCGAGCGCCTCGGCCAGCCAAAAGGGGAGAGTGGACATGATGACTCCTCGACAAGGTTATGGGTGGCGCCAGCGCTGGGTGCGATCCAGCAGAGCGCGGCTCAAAAAGAGCTGGAGCAGCTTGACGGTGGCGGCGGCCAGCAGGATCAGGGTGGCCATGGCGGCGGCCGCGGCGGTATCGCCGGAGTCCTCCATATTGAGCACGGCGATGGAGGCGAGCACGCTGTCGCTCGAATAGAGGAAGATCACCGCCGAGGTGGTGGTCATGGCGTTGACGAACAGATAGATAAAGATCTCCAAGAGCGCTGGCAGGGAGGCGGGCAGGGTGACTCGCCAGAACGCCTTCCAGAGCGGAATGCGCAATGAGATGGCCACCAGCTCCAGCTCCTTGGGCAACTGCTTGAGGCTGGTCAGCGCCGTCATATGACCCACCGTGTAGTAGTGGATGACGCAGGAGAGCACCATCAGCGGCAGAGTGCCATAGAGAGTGCCGTAGAGGCCGCCAAACAGCGGATTGCCGTTGAAAAAGAAGATGTAACCCAGCCCCAGCACCATGCCGGGCACCGCCAGCGACAGCATGGCGAGCAGATGCAACAGCTGGCGCAGCGACGCAAAGTGGCGCCCCTTCTCCTGCGCCCAGGCCAGCACCATCACCAGCACGGTGCCGATAAGCGCGGTATAGAGGCCCAGCTGCAAGGTGTTGGTAAAGGGCTGCCAGCCATAGACGCTGTTGCTGTCAAAGGCGTAGTGATCCAGCGTCAGCCCGAGGTTGTAGGGCCAGAACTGCACCAGCGAGCCGTAAACGGCCATCCCCACCAGCGCCAGAAACAGCAGGGCCCAGAGCGTGCACCAACCGAGCGCCAGCAGATCCCGCAGCCGATGGGGGTTGGGCTGATAGGGAACCGCCTTGGTGCTGCTCTGCTCCTGCATCTTGCTGCGTACCCAGTGCTCCAGGGCAAAGCTCAAGAGCGCTGGCAGCAGCAGGGTGACGCTGGCAACGGCGCCGAGGGAGAAGTTCTGCATCCCGATCACCTGCCGGTAGATGTCGGTGGCCAGCACGCTGTATTGGCCGCCAATCACCTTGGCCACCCCGAAGTCACAGATAGTGAGGGTGAAGACGGCGATGGCGGCGCTGAGCAGGCCATAACGGGCGGTGGGCAGGGTGACGGTGACAAAGGTGCGCCAGCCGCTGCTGCCGAGCACCCGGGAGGCTTCATAGAGTCGGGCATCGCTCTGACCGAGCGCCGTGATAAGGATCATCAGGGCGTGGGGAAAGCACCAGAAGCCAAGGCCAATGACGATACCGATGGGGCCGTAGATGCTCTCGCCGCCGAGCAGCCCCTTGGCAATCCCCTGATTGCCAAACCAGTAGACCAGACTGATGGCGGGCAGCAGGGAGGGCATCAAGAGCGGAATAAGGCCAACGAGGCGAAACAGGCTCTTGCCCGGCATACAGGTGCGGGTGAGGGCATAGGCGTAGCCAAAGGCGATGGTCACCACCAGCGCGGTGATCAGCACCCCGAGCCAGAGGGTGTTGCCTATGGTGCGG
>NZ_CAWNZT010000241.1:0-1456 GCF_963878965.1 Aeromonas sp. HMWF015
GAAATGAAGCACTCTCTTCAATGGCGACCAGCTCGGCCACACCTTGCACAATTCCGGTAAACATCATCACCTCTTTGTTTCTGGTAACACGCTCTGTTTTTTATCGCGGCCTGTGGCCGCTTCTTTTACATAATCCGTTTTTACACAATTCGTTTCGTACAAACTGTCACACCTGCTCCGCCGCCTCAGACCGCGCCAGCACACAAGCCCGGCGCTGGGAATGGATGACCACTATGCCTGCCAGCACGATGAGTAGACACCCCACCATACTACTGAGGGTCGGCATTTCACCAAACATCAGATAGCCGCAGAGGGTAGAAAAAAAGATCTGAAAATAGAAGAAGGGCGCCAGAGTAGAGGCCTGCGCATACTGCATCGCCTTGATAAGGCAATATTGGGAGAGCAGGGTCACCACCGGTAGCGCCAGCAGATAGGGCCAGTCGGCAAGCCCAGGGTTGCGCCACAGTGCAGGCTGCCAGCAGAGTGCGACCATTGCCACCATCCCCAGCATGAAGCAGGTGACGATCAGGATATCGAGGGTGGTCAGACGTGGATCCACCAGCTTGGTGATGAGGTTGTAGCCGGTGTTGGCCAGTACAATAACCAGTGGCAGCAGATAGTAGAGGTTCGCGTCGCCCCCGTCAGGATGGGTCACCACCAGCACGCCAAACAACCCCAACAGCACGGCCGCCACCTTGGTCCGGGTCAGACGCTCCCTGAAAAAGATCACGCCCGCCACCACGAAGGCCAGCGAACCAAGCTGGCAAATGATGGTGTAGACGTTGAGCGGTACATGGGCCAGCGCAATCACCGAGACCAGCGCACAGACCAGAAACAGCAGCGAGCGCAACAATAGCCAGCGATCCACCGCCAGCAGCGCCGACATGGTGCGCCTTGGCAACAACAGCAGCAGACCGAGGAAAGGAACAAAGAAGCGAAACCAGACCATCTCCATCACGGAGTAGCCATGGAGTACCAGATATTTGTCCGCGCCATCCTTGAGCGTCAGGGCGAGAAGTGCAAACAGCGTCAGAAAGATCGCCAGTGAGTTGCGCGAAGAGAACAGCATCAAAGAGACCGAAACAGAAAAGGGGGGTAACCAAACTAACGGGCTTGCCGCAAATTACAACCGCGATACTGACAAAATGGGAGCAAAACCGCTATATTTGCTCGCCTTTTTACTTTCAAGGAAGCAAATCATGATGGTTTATGAGTGCTGTGAAGCGATCCGTATCGCCTATAACCAGATTGGATCCGGTGAGCAGGGCTATGTGCCGAAGGCCATCGCCGCCACTATCCGCGCCCTCAACGCGGTCGCCGCCGATGAGCGGGTGCCCGCCGAGCTGCGTGAACAGGCCGCCTATGCGGCAGCCAACCTGCTGATCAGCGATCACGAAGACGCCTGATCCTGCCCCTTGGGGTGGCAACTATTTCGTCCTGGCTGAATTTCAGGCTA
>NZ_CAWNZT010000242.1:0-2237 GCF_963878965.1 Aeromonas sp. HMWF015
CTGTTTCTCTGCCAATCCCTTGCCTGTCACCACGAAGTGCAGATTAATCTTCTCGAAAACCCGGGGCACGCTATCGACCCGTTCGCCACTGACATCGACATGGCATGCGGTCACAGACTGGCGCGCTTTTTCGAGGATGGAGACCACATCAATGGAGCTGCAGCCACCGACCGCCAGCAGGATCATCTCCATCGGGCTGGCCCCTTCACCGGGGTTGGCACCATCCAGGATCACCTTGTGACCGGATTCACTCTCACCCACAAACTTCATCCCTTCCACCCAGCTGACCTTGGCTTTCATCTCGCACTCTCTCCTGTTAATCATGATGATGGATCCCTAGCATAACCCAGTCGCTTATCTCTGCCGAACAGGGGGAGTTGGGATGGAAATAGATCAAAATCAACATCTCCGACCTCTATCTTCCCTAGAATGGCCGGAGCGGCGCAGCAGGCATTACTCAAAGGGCTCTGTCAAAAGCCCGCAAAGCCTTGTCAGCACAGGCAAAGGCTCTTATCCTACTGCGACCAATACAAGGAATGGCAAGATTGGCAGCTTGCCCGGACGCACAAGTCCATAAAAAGACACTACAGAGGAATTCTCATGGTCATTGGCAAACCGCAAAGCGATCCCACCCTGGAATGGTTCTTGTCGCACTGCCACATTCATAAGTATCCCGCCAAGAGCACCCTGATCCATGCGGGTGAAAAAGCGGAGACCCTCTACTACATCGTCAAGGGCACTGTGGCCGTCTTGATCAAGGACGATGAGGGCAAAGAGATGATCCTCTCCTATCTGAACCAGGGCGATTTCCTGGGCGAGATGGGGATGTTCGAGGAGAACGAGAATCCCGAGCGCTCCGCCTGGGTTCGCGCCAAAGGCTCTTGCGAAGTGGCAGAGATCTCCTACAAGAAGTTCCGCCAGCTGATCCAGGTCAACCCGGACATTCTGATGCGTCTCTCTGGCCAGATGGCCAAGCGCCTGCAACACACCAGCCAGAAAGTGGGTAACCTCGCCTTCCTGGATGTGACCGGCCGGATTGCCCAGACCCTGCTCAACCTGGCCAAACAGCCGGATGCCATGACCCACCCGGATGGCATGCAGATCAAGATCACCCGTCAGGAGATCGGCCAGATCGTCGGCTGCTCTCGTGAAACCGTGGGCCGCATCCTGAAGATGCTGGAAGAGCAGGAGCTCATCTCTGCTCACGGCAAGACCATTGTGGTATTTGGCACTCGCTGATGACCCGTCCGCAGGCCTGACTGAGGCCTTGGGATAAAAAAGGCTGCTACGGCAGCCTTTTTTGATCCTCTCCCCTATAATCCCGAACGCCCTTCACTGTTCCGGCATTCGCCCAGAGAGTTACTATGCACCTTCAATGTCCCCGCTGCCGCAGTCCGCTCCATCTTCATGAAGCCTCCCAGGGGCGCTATTGCGACAACAAGCATCACTTCGATCCGGCACCGGAAGGTTATCTGGATCTCATCCCCGGCAAGAAAAACCCCAAAGACAGCGACAGCCGCGCCCTGATGCGCGCCAAACACCATTTCCTGGAAGCCGGCCACCAACTGCCGCTGGTTGAGGCCATGGCCGGCCTGCTCGCTCCGCTGACCCCACAAGAGCTGGTTCATCTTGGGTGCGGTGAAGGCTACTACTGCCGCGCGCTGGCAGAGCGCCTGCCCGGCTGGCAGTTTGCTGGGGTTGATATCGCCAAGAACACCATCTTTGCCGCCAAAAAAGCGCAGCCGGACGGCCAGTTTGTCATTGCCGATCCCGCCCGTGCACCGCTGCAACCGGGCTCTGCTCAGGTGCTGCTGGTCAACGATCTCAAGGTCAAGACCGAGCAGCTGGTCAGCTGGCTGGCCCCCGGTGGCTATCTGCTCTATCTGCAGCCGGGCCCCCGTCATCAGTGGCAACTGCGGGTCAGCCTCAATCCGGTGAGCATGGAACACCCCCTCAGCTGGCCAACCCTCGGCGGTCTCAATCCGATCGCTCAACAGCGCTGCCAGTTCAGCCTCACCATGGATCAGGCCATGCGCAGCTTTATTCTGGAGACCAGCCGTCTTGGCTGGCGGGCAACCGGTGAGCAGCGTCACGCTTTCGCTCAACAGGGCCCGAATGAACTGGAACAGGATCTGCTGCTGACCCTGTGGCAAAAGCCCATCTGATCACTTGGGGGAGCCTTGCAAGGCTCCCCACGTTTTTTCCCCGCCCCCATTCTCCCCTGCGTGATCTAGCTC
>NZ_CAWNZT010000243.1:0-4567 GCF_963878965.1 Aeromonas sp. HMWF015
GCTTTGGCGAGCCCCATGGCCGAGAGTTTGCCGGTTTCCCGTTTGAGCCAGGGGGCAGACTGCAATCTCGCCAGCGGCAGGGTCTCCTGGGTGGCGAGCGAGCGGGTGGCATGGGCGAGTTCGCGCAGCGGACGGGATTCGAGCATCAGCAGCAGGAACAGCAGGTCGAAGATCGGCTCGCTCAAGGCCAGATTGCGCAGCGACCAGAGCCCGGCGGCGCAGGGGAGCCAGACTACCAGCATTGCCAGCAGGCCGGCCTGCATTTGCTGGCCGGGCGAACCATCGGGTCTGTGCACCTTGTGCCCCAGCCGGGTCAGCAGGGGCGTGACGGCCGAAAGACGCAGATGGGATGGCCACGGGAGCACCGCCTCCAGCAAGGCTGCCCCCACCAGAATGGCCGCCGTCGTCGAGAGGAGGGCATCGGCCATCAAATCAAGCGAGCCGGTCTCGATCACAGCTTGCCGAGCATCTTGATGATCACTTCGGCGGAGTGCTTGCCAGCTACTTCGATGAAGGCATCGAAGGACTCAACCTGTTCCTTGCCAGCGATATCGGACATGGCGCGCACCACCAGATAGGGCACTTTGAACATATGGCACACCTGACCGATGGCGGCACCTTCCATCTCGACCGCCAGCATCTGCGAGAAGTCTGCGCGGGCTTTGGCAATGGCGTCCGGTTTGCACATGAACTGATCGCCGGTGCAGATAAGGCCAACCTTGGTCTGGTGCTTGCCCTGCTCGGCGATGCAATCCTGAGCGACCGCGATGAGCTTCTCGTCGCAGGGGAAGGCGGCAGGTTGCTGCGCCATCTGGCCCATCTCGTAACCAAAGGCGGTCACGTCCACATCGTGGAAACGCATCTCGCTGGCGATCACCACATCACCGATGTGCAGATCCTGAGCAAAGCCGCCCGCAGAGCCGGTATTGATGACGCAGTCGGGGGCAAACTTTTCCAGCAGCAGGCTGGTGGCCACGCTGGCGGCGACCTTACCGATACCGGAGCGGGTCAGGATCACCTCTTTGCCTGCCAGTATCCCTTGATAGAACTCGCAGCCGCCCAGTTGCAGGGTGGTGGGGTTGCTCATCTGGCTGCGCAGCAGGGCTACTTCTTGCTCCATGGCGCCGATAATACCTACTTTCATTGCTGACCTCGTCTTGATAGCCGTGTGGCTGAATTTAAGTTGCTGTAGATCATAACAAAAGATGGCGTCGGCGCCGAGAGGCACAAGCGAAAGGAGAGATGAAACGCGGCGCTCCATATGGGAGCGCCGCAGGTGACAAAAAGCATTGATGAGAGAGGGGCTATTGTCTTTAGCCGAGCGCGGTATCGAGGGTCATCATCAGGGCAAAGCCTGCCATCAGGCCGAGGGTGGCATAGGTCTGGTGACCGTTGCGGTGAGTCTCCGGAATTACCTCGTGCGAGACCACAAACAGCATGGCGCCGGCGGCGAGCCCAAGTCCGATGGGGTAGGCGATGGCAAGGCCGCTGGAGAGCCCGACCCCGAGCAGGGCGCCAATCGGTTCGAGCAGGCCGCTGGCGATGGCGACCAGTACCGCCACCGAGGGGCGAAAACCGGCGGCGCACATGGCCAGCGCCACCGCCAGTCCTTCGGGAATATCCTGCAGTGCGATGGCAGTTGTGAGCGGCAGCCCCACCGACATATCCCCCTGCGAGAAGCTGACCCCGATGGCCATCCCCTCCGGCAGGTTGTGTAGGGCGATGGCAAAGACGAACAGCCAGACCCGGGAGCAGCTCTCATGGCCGGGGCCGCAGGGGCCGGTTTTGTCATGCTCGTGCGGGGTGAACTGGTCCAGTCCCAGCATCAACAGCACCCCGAGGGTCATGCCGACCACCACCACGGCGGCGGCGCTAAAGCCGTTGCCGGTAATCCCCTCGGCGGCCTCCAGCCCCGGCAGCAGCAGGGAGAAGGCGCTGGCCGCCAGCATCATGCCTGCGGCAAAGCCCAGCATGGTGTCCTCTACCTTTTGCGGTACCGAGCGCAGAAACAGAGCGGGCAGGGCGCCGATGGCGGTGGCGGCAAACCCGGCAGCACCACCGACAAGGCCGTAGCGCACGCCGCTGGTCACCTCTCCGGTAGCGAGCATGATGAGACTCTGCAACAGCAGTAACAAGACGGCAGCCAGCGCGATAAAGAGACCGAGGGCGGTAAGTGGCCGCGCCTGCAGTTGTTCACGCAGCTGGGCAGACCAGGTTGAAGCAGGCAGATACGAGCTGTTATCCATAAACAGGGCCTCTTGTTACAGCAAATGGTTACAACGAAGGGGGATGGCGCTCCGCCATCGGATTATGTTGGTCATTACAACGAGTTGATGGCCCCTTGTCCATGCCACTGCCTCGATTGCATTTATCGGTTAACTATTTGAAATGATTTGGTCGCTATAAATATTTTGTGATGAATGTCGGGTTGTGAAGGAAATCAGCTTGCATTCATTTGGTGAAATCTGGTGAAGGATTAGGCGATATTGTGATAGAGTGCGCGCCTCGCGAAATCGTCCTTCCCCCGCTTTCGCAACCTTCCATCTCCCGTCAGGAATGGCCGGGATCAGCTCATACGGATGTGATCGCTACTGTTTACCTGCTTGTCAGCAGTTGAGGATCAACAGCCAATCATGTTTTACAAGAATCTCTCCATCGGCAAAAAGATTGCCGTGGTTTTTGCGGTCATTGCCGCAGTCAACGTTGTCTTCGGTGTTTTTCTCTCCAGTGAATTGCGCGGCGTGCGCGATCGGGTGCTGAATTTTACCGACTCCACTTTGCCGAGCGTGCTCTCGGTCGAAACCCTGCTCTACGACGTCTCTTATGTACGTCGGGCCCAGTTTGCCCTGCTGATGGTGGATGATGCCGCCGACTTGCAGGCCCGTCGTGGCCGTATTCAGGAGAATATTCGCAAAGTTGACGAGGCATTTCGTGCCTACGAGGCGACTGTGGGTGCCGACAACGAGCGCCAGGTGTTTAACCAAGCCAAACAACAGTGGCTCACTTATCAACGTTCGGTAAACGAGTTTGATATGCTGCTGGTGCAGGGCCAGCATGATCAGGCCAAAACCCAGCTGTTTGCCTCCAACCCGCTCTTCGGGGCACTGGAGCAGGCGGTCAACTCGTTGATCCAGGTGAACCTCGGTTTCGTCAAAGAGAACCGTGGCAGCCTGCTTGGCAGCGTCAGCATGGTGACCACCTTCGCCATGGTGAGCATCGGTGCCCTGCTGGTGTTCATGGTGGTGATGACCTGGTTCCTGACCCGCCAGATCTGCCTGCCGCTGCAAGCGGTAGTGGCTCAGGCCAACGCCATTGCCGCCGGCGATCTGACTCATCAGCTGGAGCGTCAGCATATCGGCCGCGACGAGCTTGGCATGCTGGCCAAAGCTTCCCTCAAGATGCAGGACAACCTGCGTGGTCTGATTGAAGAGGTGGTGGCTGCGGTTACCCAGTTGGGGGCGGCGATTGACGAAGTGAGTGCGGTTTCCGAACAGTCTGCCAAGGGTATTCAGAGCCAGCAGCAAGAGATTTCGCTGGTGGCGACGGCCATGACCCAGATGAAAGCGACCGTTGCTGATGTGGCGGGCAATACAGAGCACACTTCTGAGTCTGCCAGTGCGGCTAATACCTTAGCTCGCAAAGGTAATCAGGATGTGCAACGTTCGCTGGTGGCGATCACCCGTGTGGCGGAAGAGATTGAGCAGGCTGGCACGCTGGTGGCCGAACTGGAGCGTGAATCCGCCCAGATCAACGTAGTGGTTGATGTCATTCGCAGCATTGCCGATCAGACCAATCTGCTGGCTCTTAATGCCGCCATTGAGGCAGCCCGTGCCGGTGAACAGGGCCGAGGCTTTGCGGTGGTTGCCGATGAGGTGCGCACCCTGGCGGGCCGCACCCAGGCCTCTACCGGCGAGATTGTGGCCATCATCGAAACCCTGCAGTCTCGCGCCAATCAGGCCAAAGAGGTGACCGGGCTGAGCTGTGACATGATCCGACAGTGCGTCACCCAAAGCGAGCAGACCGGCACCGGTATCCAGCAGATCGAAGAGGCGGTTGCCCAGATTGCCGATATGGCGATCCAGATTGCCAGTGCCTGTGGTGAGCAGGATGCGGTGTCTGACGAGCTGGGTCGCAACGTCGAGCGGATCAACGAATCCGCCAATGAGGTGGCGCAGGGGGCGGATCATACTGCCCGCGCGTGTTTGGAGCTGAGCCAGCTGGCGGTGGGTCTGAAGCTGACCATCGGTCGCTTCCGTCTCGCCTGATAAGGGGGCTGGCGTACTCCGGTCTCTTCATTCAGAAAAATCGGGACGCTTTGCCAGCCCTCACCACACCCGGCCATGTGCCGGGTGTTTTTTTATCTGGCAATCGTTACGAGGCCTGATGGTTGGGGCTCTTCATAAGAGGATAAAGGTCAGGGCAAACAGAGGGGGAGCAGATAATTATCCCGGCCTGTGCGCGGTGATATTCAAGAAGGTTGGTTAAGACGTATTTGCTAACGAGAGAAGGGCGACGAACAGTTTTGGGGATGGGGAACGGGGCTAGCTGTTGGGGCGCGAGCTACGGG
>NZ_CAWNZT010000244.1:0-4077 GCF_963878965.1 Aeromonas sp. HMWF015
CCCCAGACCTGGCATAACCATCGTGCCTATACCGGCTCCGGCCCCCACTGCACTCATTGACTGCCCCCTACGAGCGGTCTTCAGACTTTTGTTGGCGACCTCTATCTCCGACTCTCGGTTTGCTGCATCACGCAGCCCCATCATCCCCTGCTGCCGCGCCTGAGCACCGAGATCAAGTAGTCCGTACCCCATTACATGCCTCCCCCGGTTTTAAGTGACTCACGCAAACCAGCATCAGCACCGGTCAAAATCCCCATTTGGCGAGCCAGCTCCTGCTCACGCAAACCGTTTTCAGTGCCTGCGGTCATCAACGCTATGCGTAAACTCTGACTGTTGTCGCTGGCATTGCTACTCACCCCCATGCGGGCGTTACGGTTTGCCGTAGCCTGCTGGGCTGAACGCAAGGCATTGGCATTATTCGCATCCACCCTTCCAAGCTGGTCACGCATCAACTGTCCATTGGTAGCCAGCTCCATCAGCTGCTTCTGCTTGGGGTAGAAGCGATTCTTCCAATCCTGGAACTGCTCACGTGTGATGCGAGCGAATGTATCTGCGGCAAACCCCATAGCTCCCCCTAATACCCCTTGCCCTGAAGCACGGATGCAGTCGGACTGATCTTCTTACTTGCTGGCGCAGAACCAGCCCTGAACTCCTTGAGCCCATACGCCGTGCCAGCACCAGCCAGGGTTCCAACGAGCCCGGCCGTGGCCATCTTGTTTTGAAACGAGGTCTGCGCATCATTGGCTGCCTTGCGAAGGCTGGTGTTCGCCAAATCCCCCATCCCCGCCAACGCTTCAGCCTTTTGGCCAGCGCCAATGCTCACCACATCCTTGAGCCCCGCCACATACCGGTCCTGCTGACTGGACTGCGCTCGGTTACTTGTATCGGTCTGGCTTAGGGCTTGTTCCGTCTCCAATTCATCCATCTGCGCCTGATACTTTCCACTCGTCGGGTCCACCCCTTGAGCAGCTAATGAAACCGATAGTTCACTGCGCGCCTCCCCGAATCCTTGAGCTGTCCCCAACGCCGACATTCCGGCAATGTTGTCGTACTCAGACTCCCGGTTGAGGTCGTCAACCTTGTCCATGAACAAGTCTTCGTACTGCTGCAGTTCGTTCTTGTAGATCTCCCACTGCTCCAAAGCCACCGCGGCAGCGGCCTTCTGGGCCTCGGTTTCCTTGATTTCGTTCGAACCACCCTTGCCCATCACCCCACCTCACAGGTCAATTTGAAAGACATAGAACCCATCAGAATCATCGGGTCGCCGTTGCCAACCCTGGCGTTTCGCCACTTTCAGCCACCCTTTTCTCACTGAATGGAAGCGAAGCCACCGAGCCCCGATCATCCGCGCAAGGCGTTTCACTTCTGGCAAATGGCGATCCGCAGCTCCTCGCTCCCCCCAACCAATCCATACCACTACTCCCGTGATCCCGGCCTCAGAGACTGGCTTCAACACAAAACCATCGCTGCCACGCACAAACAAAAACGCCACCCTGGTTTGGATGGCGTTATGAAGATCGCGGATCAAGTTTGGGTTACCAACATCACGCGCAATGCGAGCAAGATGAGTCATGATAAAGAGCCGCCTTGTTTGAATAACACCACTCGCCCATTTTGAGATGGGTCACTACGAACCCATCCGTCACCACGAATTCTCTGGATGCGAATTGTGATCACTGGCTCTCGATTAGCTGGAATGGTGATATCGCCTACGTAGGCCCCGACCTCATTAACATTGGTAACTGGCCCCTGCGACGGGTTAGAGGTTGCGTAGGCAGCGGCCACCGCAGTGAGGTTTTTTACCACTTCACCATCCATCAACACCGACACCTGCATCGTTGTGGAATTGGAGCTCGATATAGGTGAAGAACCGCCACCTGACGCAGTCGTTGAACACCCTACCAAACCCGCAAGCCAAGGGATTGTCAGAGTGCGTGGGAACCCCACGGCCTGATTTATTTTGATGCGACAGACATCAATAGGTCCTGCTTGTTTGGCATGTGTCACACAGGCGTAATCTCGTGCCACATACACATCACCGACGATTCGCTCCGCATAGACGGTGCCTTTCACTATGCAATCTTGTTCAATCGTGCAGTTACCGATGACCATGTTCTTCACATAGCCGCCTTCCGCTCGTAAGCGGTTGGTATACAGGCTGCCATCACTGTAGATGATGGTGTGCCACCCCCAGCTCCAGCCACCATATGGCCCCCCTTTACCGAAGCCAGCTGCGCCGCCGGCCATAAAGGCGTTGCCCATGTCGATCTGGCCACCAGTAATAAGCGGGGCGCTAATACTGCTTCCTGCTTTGATGTAATCAGCCGTGATTTTCTCAGAATGGATAATCTGGATGGTTGCTTTACGAATAATTGCCTCGGCAATCACCGTCTGACCATTGTCGATAGCAAACAGCGGCGCCAATGGGGTTGCGCTATTTGGGTCGAACACAAATACCTGGCTTGCAGAGAGCGCAACCTGGCTGGTGCCATCATCCTTTGCAACCAGTCCTATTCCTGCGGTGATGTCCCCGGCGTTAGCTTTAACAGTCCACATCGCCTGGGCACCACCCTTGAGCTCCGCAATGGCCTGACTTTGTTGCTGGACAGCTGCCCCTAACTCGCCCGCCTTGGCGTTCACGGTGTCAATTCGCTTCCCCAACGCCCCATCGGCCGAAGCCCTGGCCTGGGCCTCTGTGGTGATCTGGCCGGCTAGCTGAGTATCTCCCTCCTTGAATCCCGCGGTAACTTGCGTGATCTTCTTGGCCAATGCCTCCTCAGCATTAGTACGTGCTTGGACTTCTTTCTCAAAACTGGCACCAAGCCGGTTGAGGTTGCTGGAAAGCTGCGGCACCTGCTGTATGGGCTCAAGCAGTGACTGGACCAGGTGGCTTGCCTCGATTTTGCCCTGCAGCTCATCCAAGATGTCCTGAACATCTCGGCTGGTCTCGGCATGCAGACCCTCTGTGCCTTGATAAGGGCCCTCCATGTCATTCTTGTTCACAAACCGCACCCAGTAGAAGGCAGCAAACTCCTTGCCCACCGCATCGGCATAGACGTTGGCCAGCGTCGCCCCAACCCTGACTGCATGGCTTAGGTTGTCATCCTCGGATCGCCACACCTCGGCAAAGGCGTGCCCCCAATATGTCGGGGCATCCCAAGTCAGCACGATGGTATGAAATGCGCCGCTTACTGTAACGTTGACCGGAGCATGGGGCGGCTGAACACCGCTCCACTCCGGATCGACGTTGTTGGCTGGGGGGAGCTCTGGTACCAGTGAACCGCTAGCGGTACGCCGTAGATTTATCATTCCCAGACCAACAGCTTCCCGCAACGTTAACGCTTTATCCAGACGGTCCCCTTTCTGGCCGGTCAGGATCTGCATGTTCTCTGTCAGGCCCTGCTGCGTATTGCTTGCACGGAAAGTCGGCTTGCTCATGATGCAGTCACCTCTGCAATGCTGCCCCCCAGAAGGATCCGCTCCACCACTGAGGTCCCCGTTACCTCCACCTGCCAACGTTGGCCACGTACCGGTGGCAATCTAAAAGCGCTAACCGGTACCTGGCCTGGTGTGAGTTCAAAGACTTTGTTCCCATCCACCAGAAGGGCAAAGCCTACCAAGGCAAGGTTCTCCCCCATTAAGCGTGCTGCTGCCAGGCGCATTCCCGGTGGCAAGACAAACACCTTTGAGCGCCATTGCATCGATAAGGGCTGAGTTCCACCCCGCCACTGGAACAGGCGGTTTTCCTTGGCAAGCATGAGCGCATCCAACTCCATGTCAGGCACAGCAGCATCCCAGCGACCGGAGAGCCAGCGTAAATCCCCTGATTTAGGATCGAACACAAACCCATGAGTATCGGTCAGAGCAACGTATTTACCCTCGTTGTACCAGGCACGAAGTGTGTGGGGCTGCAGTTTCTGCCACTGCGCACGGGTGATAATGCCCTCGGTCACCACATGACCACCCTCGGCGCCGACCCCGACCAACCCATCTGGTGACGCATACAACACCAGACCATCGAGGGCCACCATGGAGCGGCTGCTGATACAGGCCTGCTGTACCGAGGAAAGCTTTTGC
>NZ_CAWNZT010000245.1:0-9727 GCF_963878965.1 Aeromonas sp. HMWF015
GTTGAGGCAGTTGAGGCAGTTGAGGCAGTTGAGGCAGTTGAGGCAGTTGAGGCAGTATCAGAATGGATTAAAAGAAAAGCCGGGACAAGCCCGGCTTTTTCTTTATCACTCAGCAGCTGCTTCAGCAGCGGCCGGGCGGTCTACCAGCTCAATATAAGCCATAGGGGCGTTGTCGCCTGCACGGAAACCGCATTTCAGAATGCGAGTATAACCGCCGGCGCGCTCCAGGTAGCGCGGGCCCAGTTCATTGAACAGCTTAGCCACGATCGCGTTATCGCGAGTACGGGCAAATGCCAGGCGACGATTAGCAACGCTATCAGTCTTGGCAAGGGTGATCAGCGGTTCAACTACACGACGCAGCTCTTTTGCCTTAGGCAGAGTCGTCTTGATGATCTCATGACGAACCAGGGAGCTGGCCATGTTGCGGAACATTGCCTGACGATGGCTGCTGTTCCGGTTCAGTTGACGACCACTCAAACGATGGCGCATGACCTTATCCTTCTAACTAAATCTGTGAAACCCGTAATCTGGATTACTCGTCAGCGATGCTGGCGGGCGGCCAGTTCTCAAGGCGCATGCCAAGAGACAGACCACGGGAGGCCAACACGTCCTTGATCTCAGTCAGGGACTTCTTACCGAGGTTAGGAGTCTTAAGCAACTCAACTTCGGTACGCTGTACCAGATCACCAATATAGTGGATAGCTTCTGCCTTCAGACAGTTCGCAGAACGAACTGTCAGCTCCAAATCATCGACAGGACGTAGCAGAATCGGATCAAACTCGGGTTTCTCTTCTTTCTTCTCGGGCACGCTGACATCGCGCAGATCCACGAAGGCTTCCAGTTGCTCGGCCAAGATAGTGGCAGAACGACGGATGGCTTCTTCAGGATCCAGGGTACCATTGGTCTCCATGTCGATGACCAGCTTGTCCAAGTCGGTACGCTGTTCCACACGTGCTGCCTCAACATTGTAGGCAATACGAACGATGGGGCTGAACGCGGAGTCCAGCAGCAGGCGACCAATAGGACGCTCTTCGTCATCGTTGTGAACACGAGCAGAAGCAGGCACATAACCACGACCGCGCTGAACTTTCAGGCGCATGCTGATTTCAGCATTGGCACCAGTCAGATGGCAGATTACGTGCTCCGGGTTTACGATCTCGACTTCATCACCGTGAGTGATATCACCAGCGGTAACGGGGCCTGTTCCAGACTTGGTCAGGGACAGAGTTACCTCGTCCTTGCCTTCCAGCTTCACAGCGATACCTTTCAGGTTGAGCAGGATTTCAAGAATGTCTTCCTGTACACCTTCTTTGCTGCTGTACTCATGCAGTACCCCGTCAATTTCGACTTCAGTAACTGCACAACCGGGCATAGATGACAGCAAAATACGACGCAGGGCGTTGCCCAGCGTGTGACCAAAGCCACGCTCGAGTGGCTCAAGAGTCACTTTCGCATGAGTCGGGCTAACTTGCTCGATGTCAACTAGCCGCGGTTTAAGAAAATCTGTTACAGAACCCAGCATTGTGTCCTCTCTTTAGAAGCTAGCTTTACTTGGAGTAAAGCTCGACGATCAGCTGTTCGTTAATGTCGGCAGACAGGTCGGAACGCTCTGGCAGACGCTTGAAAGCACCTTCCATTTTAGCGGCGTCAACCTCTACCCAAGTCGGCTTCTCACGCTGACCAGCAACTTCCAAGGAAGCTTTGATACGCGCTTGCTTCTTAGCCTTCTCACGAACGCAGATCACGTCCTCAGGGGAAACCTGGAAAGAAGGAATGTTCACAACGCGACCGTTTACCATGATGGCCTTGTGGCTCACCAGCTGACGAGATTCAGCACGGGTAGCGCCGAAGCCCATACGGTAAACGACGTTGTCCAAACGACCTTCCAGCAGCTGCAACAGGTTTTCACCGGTGTTACCCTTTTGACGGGCAGCGTCGCGGTAGTAGTTGCGGAACTGTTTTTCCAATACGCCGTAGATACGACGAACTTTTTGTTTCTCGCGCAGCTGAACACCGTAGTCGGACAGACGCGCTTTACGCGCACCGTGCTGACCAGGGGCGGTGTCAATCTTGCACTTAGAATCAATCGCACGAACACCTGACTTCAGGAAGAGGTCGGTGCCCTCACGACGGCTAAGCTTAAGCTTAGGACCGATATATCTTGCCATCTTCTTTCTCCAACAATCCTAGACCAAGTAGCTACAGCGTTATACGCGGCGCTTCTTGGGAGGACGACAACCGTTGTGCGGGATCGGAGTCACATCAGTAATGTTAGTGATGCGGAAACCAGCCGCGTTCAGGGCGCGGATGGAAGACTCACGACCGGGACCCGGACCTTTGACCATGACTTCCAGGTTCTTGACGCCATATTCTTTGGCCATCTCACCAGCGCGCTCTGCAGCTACCTGAGCAGCAAACGGGGTGGACTTACGAGAACCACGGAAACCGGAACCACCAGAAGTAGCCCAAGACAGAGCATTGCCCTGACGGTCAGTAATGGTCACGATTGTGTTGTTGAAAGATGCATGAACGTGCGCAATACCGTCGCTCACTTGCTTTTTAACGCGCTTGCGAGCACGAGTCGGAGTTTTAGCCATTTTCTACCTTCCCGTTACTTCTTGATAGCCTTGCGCGGACCCTTACGGGTACGAGCGTTGGTCTTGGTACGTTGACCACGAACAGGCAGGCTACGACGGTGACGCAAACCACGGTAGCAACCCAGATCCATCAATCGCTTGATGTTCATGGAAATCTGACGACGCAGGTCACCTTCGACGGTGAATTTACCTACTTGTTCACGCAGACTCTCGATCTGAGCTTCGTCCAGGTCTTTAATTTTCACATTCTCAGCGATACCGGCTGCGGCACAGATGGCCTTGGAGCGGGTACGACCGACGCCATAAATCGCAGTCAAAGCAATGACTGCATGCTTATGGTCAGGAATGTTAATGCCAGCGATACGGGCCACTATTCACTCCTACATATAGTAGATTACGACCACCACAAAGCCCGTGAGCGGATACGTGGCGGTCAACCAATACACAACAAAAGTTGGCTGGCTATATTAGCCAGCACAACTATTTGTTGCAAGTACTAACCGTAAAAAATTAGCCTTGGCGCTGTTTATGCTTTGGCTCGCTGCAAATCACACGCACCACACCGTGACGCTTGATGATTTTGCAGTTACGGCAGATTGCCTTAACGGAAGCACGAACTTTCATTGCTTAACTCCGTAACTACGCCGACCTTTAGCGGCCGTAGCCCTTCAGGTTGGCCTTCCTCAGGACGTCGCCATATTGATGAGACATCATATGGGTTTGTACCTGAGCCATGAAGTCCATGATAACTACCACGATAATCAGCAGCGAAGTGCCACCGAAGTAGAACTGTACGTTCCAGGCAGTCATCAAGAACTGGGGTACCAGACAGATAAAGGTTATATAGAGCGCACCTGCCAATGTCAGGCGAGTCATAACCTTATCGATGTAACGTGCTGTCTGCTCGCCCGGGCGAATCCCCGGGATAAAGGCTCCACTCTTCTTCAGATTATCTGCTGTCTCGCGGGGGTTGAACACCAGCGCGGTATAGAAGAAGCAGAAGAAGATAATGGCTGCTGCATACAGCATCTCGTAAAGCGGTTGACCCGGCTGCAGGACCATAGAGACCTGTTGCAGGATATCAGCTACTTTACCCTCGCCCTGACCAAACCAAGAGGTAATGGTCCCCGGGAAGAGGATGATACTGGATGCGAAAATCGCAGGAATCACACCAGCCATATTCACTTTCAACGGCAGGTGTGTGCTTTGCGCGGCAAATACTTGGCGGCCTTGTTGACGCTTGGCATAGTTAACGACGATACGACGCTGACCACGCTCCACGAACACCACAAAGTAAGTCACTGCGAAAACAATCAAGCCCAGCAACAACAACAGCAGGATGTGCAATTCCCCTTGACGTGCCTGTTCGGCCGTAGCGCCAATGGCATGCGGCAGACCAGCAACGATACCGGTGAAAATAATCAACGAGATACCATTACCAATCCCACGCTCGGTAATCTGTTCACCCAACCACATCAAAAACATGGTACCGGTGACCAGACTCACAACCGCTGTGAAATAGAAGCCCAGACCCGGATTAGTCACGAGTCCATGCATCATATTCGGCAGACCGGTTGCAATACCAATGGCCTGGAAAGTTCCCAAAACCAGCGTGCCCCAACGGGTATATTGGCTAATCTTGCGACGGCCGGATTCACCTTCTTTCTTGAGTTCAGCAAGAGCGGGGTGAACCACTGTCAGCAGCTGGATAATGATCGACGCCGAAATGTACGGCATGATCCCCAACGCAAGAATAGAAGCACGCGAGAGTGCACCACCACTGAACATGTTGAACATCTCAATGATGGTGCCCTTCTGTTGCTGGAACAACTCGGCCAGTACGGCGGCGTCAATACCAGGAATCGGCACATAAGAGCCTGCACGGAAAACGATAATCGCCCCGAGAACGAAGAGCAGACGGCTCTTCAGTTCACTCAGACCACCCTGTGCTTTAACATCCAATCCTGGTTTCTTAGCCATTGTACTGATTATTCCTCGATTTTACCGCCAGCGGCCTCGATGGCTGCGCGTGCACCTTTGGTGACGGACAGACCACGAACGGTCACAGCACGGTCAATGTTGCCTGACAGAACAACTTTAGCGAACACGATGTTCTTAGTAACAACACCGGCTTGCTTCAGAGTGCTCAGGTCGACCACATCACCTTCTACCAGGGCGATTTCGTTCAGACGCACTTCGGCAGAAACCAAAGATTTGCGAGAGAAGAAACCGAACTTCGGCAGACGGATTTTCAAAGGCATCTGGCCGCCTTCGAAACCGTTGCGAACTTTGCCGCCACCGGAACGAGAGGTCTGGCCTTTAACACCACGACCACCAGTCTTGCCCAGGCCGGAGCCGATACCACGACCACGACGTTGTTTTTCAGGCTTGGAACCAGCGGCCGGAGACAGAGTGTTCAGACGCATGCTTAGCCCTCCACCTTAACCATGTAATAAACCTGGTTGATCATGCCGCGTACGCAAGGAGTATCTTCCAGCTCAACGGTGTGACCAATGCGACGCAGACCCAGACCACGCAGAGTCGCCTTGTGCTTTGGCAGACGGCCGATAGAGCTGCGAGTTTGAGTTACTTTTACAGTGTTAGCCATGTCGCATTACCCCAGAATTTCTTCAACGCGCAGACCACGCTTGGCAGCGATCTGTTCCGGTGATTGACCGTGAACCAGAGCGTCTACAGTAGCGCGAACAACGTTGATTGGGTTGGTGGAACCGTAGGTCTTGGCCAGCACGTTGTGGATACCGGCAACTTCCAGAACAGCACGCATAGCGCCGCCTGCAATGATACCAGTACCTTGGGAGGCCGGCTTCATGAACACGGTGGAGCCAGAGTGAACACCACGCACCGGGTGGTGCAGAGTGCCGTTGTTCAGCTCAACCTTGTTCAGGTTACGCTTAGCCTGTTCCATTGCTTTTTGAATAGCAGCCGGAACTTCACGGGCTTTACCGTAACCGTAACCTACACGGCCGTTACCATCACCCACCACGGTCAACGCGGTGAAGGACATGATACGACCACCTTTAACAGTTTTCGAAACACGGTTTACTGCAATGAGCTTTTCTTGCAGTTCGCCGGCTTGAGATTCGACTTTAGCCATCTTCGACTCCTAGCTTAGAACTGAAGACCAGCGTCACGTGCGGCAGCTGCCAGGGCAGCGATGCGACCGTGATACTTGAAACCGGAACGATCGAAAGATACGTTCTGAACGCCTTTGGCAATAGCACGCTCAGCGATAGCCTTACCTACAGCGGTAGCAGCATCTGCGTTACCGGTGTATTTCAGAGCTTCACTGATGGCTTTCTCTACTGTGGAAGCAGAGGCCAGAACTTCGGAACCGTTGGCTGCAATAACCTGCGCATAGATATGACGCGGGGTACGGTGAACAACCAGACGGGTAGCTCCCAGTTCCTGCATCTTTTTCCGAGCACGAGTAGCACGACGGAGACGAGCTGCTTTCTTGTCCATAGTGTTACCTTACTTCTTCTTAGCTTCTTTAGTACGCACTTGCTCGTTGGCATAGCGTACACCCTTGCCCTTGTAGGGCTCCGGAGCGCGGTAAGCACGGATATCGGCGGCGACTTGGCCAACCAGCTGCTTGTCGACGCCACGCAGAACGATTTCTGTGGCAGTCGGGCACTCAGCGGTCACACCAGCCGGCAGCGCATGCTCTACCGGGTGAGAGAAGCCCAGAGCCAGCGCAACAGCATTGCCCTTGATGGAGGCTTTATAACCTACACCAACCAGCTGCAGCTTGCGCTCGAAGCCTTGGGTAACACCGATTACCATGTTGTTGACCAATGCACGGGCAGTACCGGCCTGAGCGTCAGCACCAGCGATGCTGCCGCGCGGGGCGAACTTCAGTACATTGTCTTCTTTGGTCACTTCTACACCGGCGTGAATAGAGCGAACCAGAGAACCTTTACCACCTTTGATGGTCAGTTCCTGGCCGTTCAGAGTCACCTCTACGCCAGCAGGAATAGTGACGGGTGCCTTAGCAACACGAGACATTTCCTACCTCCTATTAAGCGACGTAGCAGATGATCTCACCGCCCATGCTTGCTTTGCGAGCAGCACGGTCAGTCATCACACCTTTAGACGTGGACACGATAGCAACACCGAGACCGCCCATAACTTTCGGCAGATCAGTAGTGCGCTTGTAAATACGCAGGCCTGGACGGCTTACGCGTTGGATCAGTTCTACAACTGGCTTGCCCTGGAAATATTTCAGTTCAATTTCCAGTTCCGGCTTCACGTCACCAGCTACGGAGTAGCCAGCGATGTAACCTTCTTCTTTCAGCACTTTGGCGATAGCCACTTTCAGCTTGGAAGAAGGCATGGAAACCGCAACTTTGCTCGCCGCCTGACCGTTACGGATGCGGGTCAGCATATCCGCGATCGGATCTTGCATGCTCATAAGTCTAACTCCCGAGATTCGTTACCAAGAAGCCTTCTTCAGGCCCGGAATTTCGCCCTTCATGGCATGCTCACGCACCTTGATGCGAGACAGGCCAAACTTGCGCAGGAAACCGTGCGGACGACCAGTAATATTGCAACGGTTACGCTGGCGGGACGAACTGGAATCACGGGGCAGCTGTTGCAGTTGCAGTACAGCATCCCAACGCGCTTCTTCAGAAGCGTTCATGTCAACGATGATAGCTTTCAGCTCGGCACGCTTGGTCGCGTACTTGGCTACCAGCTTGGCACGCTTTGCTTCGCGCGCTTTCATGGATGTTTTAGCCATAACCCTAACCTTACTTGCGGAATGGGAAGTTAAAGGCAGCCAGCAGAGCACGGCCTTCTTCATCGGTATTCGCGGAAGTGGTGATGGTGATATCCAGACCACGGACGCGATCGACTTTGTCATAGTCGATTTCCGGGAAGATGATCTGCTCACGCACGCCCATGGAGTAGTTACCACGGCCGTCGAACGCTTTAGCGTTCAGGCCACGGAAGTCACGGATACGCGGTACGGAGATGCAGATCAGCCGTTCCAGGAACTCCCACATACGCTCGCCACGCAGGGTTACTTTACAACCTATCGGGTAGCCTTCACGAATCTTGAAGCCCGCAACAGATTTGCGAGCTTTGGTGATCAGCGGCTTCTGACCGGAAATGGCAGCCATATCGGCAGCAGCATTTTCCAGCAATTTCTTGTCAGAGATCGCTTCACCAACACCCATGTTCAGGGTGATTTTCTCGATCCGAGGGACTTGCATGATAGTCTTGTAACCGAACTGCTTGGACAGTTCATTTACTACATCGGATTTGTAGTAATCATGCAGTTTCGCCATCGTTAAACTCCAATTACTTCACAAGTTCGCCGGTGGATTTGAAGAAACGGACTTTTTTGCCGTCTTCAATCCGGAAACCAACGCGGTCAGCTTTGCCAGTGGCAGAGTTGAACAGCGCTACGTTTGATACATCGATGGGGGCTTCTTTGGTGACGATACCGCCAGCCTGACCCAGTGCGGGTACCGGCTTCTGGTGTTTCTTCACCTGGTTGATGCCTTCCACGATTACCTTACCTTTTGCAATCAGGACTTGAGTGACTTTGCCACGCTTGCCCTTGTCTTTGCCGGTAAGAACAATCACTTCGTCTTCGCGACGGATTTTAGCTGCCATCGTTCGACTCCTTACAGTACTTCGGGTGCCAGGGACACAATCTTCATGAACTTCTCATTACGCAGTTCACGGGTCACCGGGCCAAAAATACGAGTACCGATTGGCTGTTGGTTGTTGTTAAGCAACACAGCCGCATTGTTGTCGAAACGGATGACAGAGCCGTCCGGACGACGAACGCCTTTACGGGTGCGTACGACCACCGCGTTATACACATCACCTTTCTTCACTTTACCGCGAGGAATGGCTTCCTTGATGGAAACCTTGATGATGTCGCCGATGCCGGCGTAACGGCGGTGCGAGCCACCCAGAACCTTAATACACATTACACTGCGAGCGCCGGAGTTGTCGGCAACACCCAGCATACTTTGCATCTGGATCATCTTAGTGCTCCGCTTTGTTTACTTCTTATCCCTAATGGGATCTGGCTGCCTTCAAAAGGCGCGAAACTATAACACAGGATTTTCAGAAAAGGTAGCCTAAAAAACAAACGGCCCCTGAAAGGGGCCGCTTGGACTACAAAGTACCGATTAGGCCTTTTCTACAACGGCAACCAGGGTCCAGGACTTGGTCTTGGACAGCGGGCGGCATTCGCGGATTTCCACGAGGTCGCCAGCTTTGCACTCGTTGTTTTCGTCATGCACGTGCAGCTTGGTAGTGCGCTTGATGATCTTACCGTAGATCGGGTGCTTTACCTTGCGCTCGATAGCAACAGTGATGGACTTGTCCATCTTGTCGCTGATTACACGACCTTGCAGAGTACGGATCTTGTCAGTCATTACGCACCTGCCTTCTCAGTCAGTACAGTCTTGATACGTGCGACGTCACGACGCACTTGTTTCAGAGTGTGAGTCTGAGCCAGCTGGCCGGTGGACGCTTGCATGCGCATGTTGAATTGCTCACGCAGCAGGCCCAGCAGCTCCTGGTTCAGTTCTTCGACGCTCTTTTGACGCAGATCTTGGGCTTTCATCACATCACCGTCTTAATTACGAAAGTGGTCTGAACAGACAGCTTAGCTGCGGCCAGGGCAAACGCTTCACGCGCCAGAGCCTCAGGTACACCGTCCATCTCGTACAGAACCTTGCCAGGCTGGATCGGGCAAACCCAGTATTCCACGTTACCCTTACCTTTACCCATACGAACTTCGAGGGGCTTTTCGGTGATGGGCTTGTCCGGGAACACACGGATCCAGATCTTACCTTGACGCTTAACGTGACGGGTCATGGCACGACGGGCTGCTTCGATTTGACGAGCAGTCAGTTGACCACGGGATGTCGCCTTCAGGCCAAAGGTACCGAAGGATACTTCGTTACCAGAGGTGGCCAGACCGCGGTTACGACCCTTGTGGGTCTTGCGGAATTTAGTACGCTTAGGTTGCAACATTTACCGAATCTCCTTACTTAGCAGCGCGGCGCTTGTTGTCACGCTTGGGCTTTGCAGGAGCTTGCTCTTGAGCAGCGGCAGCGTTAACAGCAGCCAGACCGCCCAGAACT
>NZ_CAWNZT010000246.1:0-4293 GCF_963878965.1 Aeromonas sp. HMWF015
CGTGATGTCGATCCTGCAGCCGATCCTCGAGCTCAACAATATGGTGAATATGTAAGGTTCGGATGTCCGAATACGCTTCGCTATTCGAACCTACCAATCCAATCGACCTCGTCGGTTCGATTAGCCGACAGGCGTAATCGAACGATCGCGGTTTAACAATCAATCGTCGATGGTTCATGCCATCTCATCTGTGAGGGAGTCAAAGTAATGCAAAAGCGTCGTCAATCCGGTTTTACCCTGCTGGAAGTTATGGTAGTCATCGTGATCTTGGGCATTCTGGCCAGTCTGGTGGTGCCCAACCTGATGGGCAACAAGGAGAAAGCCGACCAGCAGAAAGCGGTCTCCGACATCGTGGCGCTGGAAAATGCCCTCGACATGTACAAGCTGGACAACAACCGCTACCCGACCACCGAACAGGGTCTGGAAGCACTGGTGACCAAACCCTCCATCGATCCGGCGCCGCGCAGCTACCGCGATGGCGGCTACATCAAGCGCCTGCCGCAGGATCCCTGGGGCAACCAGTATCAGCTGCTGAGCCCGGGCCAGTACGGCAAGATCGACATCTTCTCCATGGGTCAGGATGGCGAAGCCGGTACCGATGACGACATCGGCAACTGGAACCTGAAGGATTTCCAATAAGTGATGCTTCCTCACCGCACTCATTGTGAGCTGACTGCATGAAGCCCGCTTTCTCCTCTCACCACCAATCCGGCTTTACCCTGCTGGAAGTGTTGCTGGTCGCCATGCTGATGGGGCTGGTGGCCACCGCCGTCACCCTCAGCATGGGGGGGGCAAAAGGTGACAGGGAGATCGACAAGCAGGCGCGCCGCCTGATGGCAACCCTGCAGCTGGCGCAGGAGTACTCGGTGATGGATGGCCGGCTGGTGGGCATTCGCGTCGAGGAGAATGGCTGGCAGTTTATGCAGCGTCAGGCCAAGGATCGCAAGTGGCTGGCCCTGACCGGTGACAAGCAGCTGGGTCAGGTGCAACTGCCGGAGAACATGGTGCTGACCCTGGAGCTGGAGGGATTTGGCTGGCAGCCCGATCCCGATGAAGAGCGCGAAAAGAAGCGGGATGACAAGGAGCACACCCCGCAGCTGCTTATCTTCCCCGGTGGCGAGCTGACCCCTTTTACCCTCACCTTCAGCCAGCAGGATGACGAGGTGCGCTACACCCGCATCGTCAAGGGGGACGAGTTCGGCCGCCTCACCCTGCTCACCGGTGATGAGGATGAAGAGGTGACAGAGTGAACGCCCGCGGTATGACACTACTCGAAGTGATGGTGGCGCTGGCCGTCTTTGCCATTGCGGGTCTCGCGGTGATGAAGACCGCCAGCGAGCACCTCTCGGCCCTCAACTATCTGGAAGAGAAGACCCTCGCTACCTGGGTGGTGGAGAACCAGCTGGTGCAGCAGAAGCTCGAGAACAAGTGGCCCGGCGACAGCTGGGTAGAAGGGGATGAGCAGATGGCCGGGCAGACCTGGTACTGGCGCTATCGCGGGGTCGCGACCAGCGACAGCAACTTCAAGGCGCTCGATATGGAAGTACGCACCGAGGCCAAGGCCGAAAACCCGATCGCCATGATGCGGACCTATATCAACCGATGATCTCGAGCAACACCCGCCCTTCCCGTCACCGTGGTTTTACCCTGCTGGAGATGCTGGTGGCCATCGCCATCTTCGCCACCCTCAGTATGGGCGCCTATCAGGTGCTGCAAGGGGTGCTCACCAGCGACGAGGTAGCCAAACGCAAGGAGGCCCGCCTCTCCGAGTTGCAGCTCGCCTTTACCCTGCTGGAGCGGGATGTCACCCAGATGGTGCCACGCAGCGGCCGCATTGAGGGAGAGAACAACAAGGTGCTGCTGGCCGCCTCCCGTTTTGGCCAGCAGAGCGATGACTGGGGCATGGCCTTTATGCGCAGCGGCTGGCTCAACCCGGACGGCATGCTGCCCCGCTCTCATCTGCAGCGGGTCGGCTGGCGGCTCAAGGATCAGAAGCTGGAGCGCCTCAGCTACCTCTATCCGGATCCGGTGATCGGCACCGAGCCACGCACCCAGCAGCTTCTGACCGGCGTCACCGCGTTTCGCCTCTACTTCTACGACAAGGGGAGCTGGAAGGAGGAGTGGACCCAGCGCAGCGTGCTCCCTTACGGGCTCGCGGTCGAGCTGGATCTGGAGGATTACGGCACCATTCGCCGGCAATTTCTGATTGGCGCCGGCGGCCAGCGCGCCGAAGAGAACAGCCAGAGCAGCAATCCCAATCAGGGCGGCGACAGCAATAACGGTAACAACGGCGGCAACGGCAATAACAGTGGTAACAACAGCAATGGCGGCAACCAGAACGGGGGGAGCGCCAATGCGAACTAACCCTGTACGCCCCGGCCGCCAGGGCGGCATGGCCCTGCTGGTGGTGCTGCTGATCCTCTCGGTGATGGTGATCATCGCCAGCAACATGAGCGGTCGCCTGCAGCTGGAGCTCCGCCGCACCAGCAATGTCACCGCCGGCAAGCAAGCCTGGTGGTATGCCCTCTCGGCGGAGGCGCTGGTGAGCAAGGTGCTGGCACAGGACTTCAAGGATGACCCCGAGGTGGTGAGCCTCGGCCAGAAGTGGGCCAGCAAGAATACTGTGTTTCCGGTCGATGATGGCCAGCTCAAGGGCGAGGTGACCGACCTGCAATCCTGCTTCAACCTCAACAGCCTGAGCGTACCCAATCAGGCGGGCAACAACGGGGAAGAGCTGGAGCAGCAACCTTATCCGGTGCAGGTGTTTCGCGCCCTGCTCAAGGAGCTGGCGATGGATGATTACGAGGCGGCCCAGCTCACCGATGCCATTCGCGACTGGACAGACAAGGATACGGTGCTGGTCTCCAGCCTCGGCGCCGAGGATGCCTACTACGAGGGACTCAAGCCTCCCTACCTCACCGCCAACCAGTGGATGCTGGGCAAGGATGAATTGCGGGCGGTGCGCGGCGTAACGGCCAGGGTCTATGCCACACTGGCCCCCTATGTCTGCACGCTGCCAAGCGACAAGCTGAAGATCAATATCAACACCCTGCTGCCGGAACGCCCCGAGCTGCTGGCAGCCCTCTATCTGGGCAAGATTGGCAGCGATGACGCCAAGCGGGTACTGACCGAGCGGCCAAAAAAGGGGTGGAAAGAGACCAAGCTGATGACGGATCAGCTGCCCGTGCCTCTTGAGAGCGTCAAGGGGCTCAAGGAGGCGCTGGTGGTCAAAAGCGACTTTTTCGAAGCCCGCGTGGTTGCCGAGGTCGGCGACAACCGCGCCTGGCTGGAGAGCATCTTCCAGCGGGGCAAGGATAACAAGCTGGTCATGCTGCGCCGCCTCAATAGTGGCTCCGAATAAACAAGCGCTGGCGGGAGCAACTCCCGGCAGGGCAAACATTGGATGCAGCCTGCGGGCTGCGCACCGGTTGCGTCGGCCTGGCCCGCGCGAACCGGTATCGCAGGAGAGAGATACGTGAGCGAGAGTCTGGTCATCCGTCTGGGGACCACCAAACAACCGGTCGCCTGGCTGGTCTGGTCGAGTCAGGAGCAGGAGATCATCGCCTCCGGCGAGCTCCTCTGTGCTGACGCGCTGGGCGAGCTGCAAGAGCGCGCTGGCGGCCGCCCCGTGGTCACCCTGGTGCCGGGCAGCGATCTGATCTTCCGCCGCGTCACCCTGCCGGGGCGCTACAACCGCCAGTCGGCGGCGGCCCTGCCCTATCTGCTTGAAGAACAGATCGCCTCCGACGTGGATGAGCTGCATCTGGTGGTGCTGGCCCACGACGGCCCGCAGGTCGACCTGATGGCGGTGGATCGCCAGAAGATGGCCGAGTGGCTCGGCTGGCTCGACGCTGCCGGCCTTAGAAGTCAGCAACTGCTGCCCGATGTGCTGGCACTGCCGCAGGCGGCTGAGGGCTGGTCTGCCCTGCAGCTCGGCGCCGAGTGGCTGATCCGCCAGAACGCCTGTCAGGGGATCGTGGCCGACGAGTCGCTGCTGGCCATCTTGCTGGCCGCCGAAGCCGACCCCGTCACCATTCACAGCCATACCCCGGCGCCCGCCATTGCGGCGGCCAACTGGCAGCCGGCCGAGCCCGAGCTCCCCATGCTGCTGCTGGCCAAGGGGGCCCTCACCTGCCGCGCAAACCTGTTGACCGGCCCTTACCGGCCACAGACCGAATATGCCCGCTACTGGTTGCAGTGGCGCAAGGTGGCGATTACCGCCGCCCTCTTGCTGCTGGTAGCACTCGTCCAGCGCGGCGTCCAGCTGCATCAGCTGGCGGAGCAGGACAAGGC
>NZ_CAWNZT010000247.1:0-2129 GCF_963878965.1 Aeromonas sp. HMWF015
CCACCAGCCCGCCAGCTTGCGGAACGGGCCATCCACCAGCTCCATCCTGATCTGACGGTTCACATCCAGCTGATTGCGGGTAGTAAAGGTCTTGGCAATCCCCGCCTTGGCCACATCGACCGACGCCATCATGTAGTCATCGCCAGCCTCGTGGACACGGCTGCCGACACAGCCGGGCAAAAACTGCGGATAGGCATCCACATCGTTAACCAACTTGAACATCTGTTCTGCACTGAACATCACCAGGGCACTGCGCGTAATTCGGGGCATGGCTTTTCCTCATCCAATCGGCGCGATTTTATCACCATGTTTGGGGTTGTGGAGGTAAAACCTCAGCCAAACCGCTCAGAAAGCCACCACTTGACCTGCTGCGCGTTTTACAGCCGCCCCTGCCTACGTATAATACGAGCCTCCTAGTCATTGCCGGAAATCGCCCGTCATGAGCAAAAAAAACAGTAAAAACAAAGCCGGGTCCAGCACCATTGCACTCAACAGAACCGCGCGCCACGAATACTTCATCGAAGAGAAGATCGAAGCGGGTCTGTCCCTGCAAGGGTGGGAAGTAAAATCCCTGCGGGCGGGCAAGGCCAACATCAGCGAAGCCTATGTCATCTTCCGCGATGGCGAGGCCTATCTGTTCGGCTCCAGCTTCCTGCCACTGCAAGCGGCCTCCAGCCACGTGGTATGTGACCCGACCCGCACCCGCAAACTACTGCTGAGCCGTCGTGAACTCGACAAGCTCGAAAGCCTGATTGCCCGTCAGGGCTACACCATAGTTCCCCTCGCCCTCTACTGGAAACAGTGTTGGGTCAAGGTCGAGATCGGTCTGGTGAAGGGCAAGAAAGAGCACGACAAGCGCGAAGATACCAAGGCCCGCGAGTGGGATCGGGAAAAAGCCCGCATCATGAAGAACAAGCATCGCGGCTAACCCACTACTGGCAGGATCAGGACGCAGGTTCACCTTCCCCCGGCGCAGCTGGCTCTTCAGGCTCAGCTGCGTACAATAAATCGGCAAACAGACTGGCTGCCAGAGGGAATGGGTATCAACGCCTTGCTATGACAGCATTTTTGCGTACAATCGCAATTAACAACTTGGGGCTGATTCTGGATTCGACAAGATTCACGAAACCCAAGGTGCATGCCGAGGTGCGGTAGGCCTCGTTAATAAACCGCAAAAAAATAGTCGCAAACGACGAAAACTACGCACTAGCAGCTTAATAACCTGCATAGAGCCCTTCTACCCTAGCTTGCCTGTGTCCTAGGGAATCGGAAGGTCATCCTTCACAGGATCGTGTGGAAGTCCTGCTCGGGGCGGAAGCATTAAAACCAATCGAGCTAGTCAATTCGTGGCGTGTCTCTCCGCAGCGGGTTGGCGAATGTAAAGAGTGACTAAGCATGTAGTGCCAAGGATGTAGTAATTTTGGACGGGGGTTCAAATCCCCCCAGCTCCACCAAACGTTTGGAAAGGGCCACCTCGCAAGAGGTGGCCCTTTTTATTTGTCCATGTCCATGTTGTTTACCGATATCAAACTGGTTGGATTTTTGTCCAACATCCCCCTTGAACTGGCCTTTGGCAAAAAATCAGGCGCATCACCGTGCAGGTTTTATCATCAGGTTGCCATCCCGGTACTAGCCGGGCTCACAGCCGCACAGTGGCATGTCGTGGCCCAATATTGAGTAAATTGATGTTGGCCGCTGCATTTTAATGCACTTACAATATGCGCCCAATTCTGTTGGATTCCTTCTGATGCTCCGCCAATGTGATCGTCTATTCCTATTTCTCCTGCTACTGCTCTGGGGCGTAGCGGCGCACGCCATTACCAGTCTGAATGAAGACGAGTTTGATCTGTCTGAGCGCGCCTGGCTGTCATCACACCAGGAGCTGGTCATCGGCATGCCGATGATGGGTGATCCTCCATACAGCTATAAGGATGCAGATCAACGTTTTACCGGCCCAGTCCCCGACATTGCGCAGCAGATTGCCAGAACGCTCGGGTTAACCCTGCGCTACAAGGTTTACCCCTCCTACGTGGATGCGCTAACTGGGCTTGGCCACGGCGCAATCGACATACTGGTGAACGACCAGCCAAGCGAACAATGGCGATCCAATATTGTCTCCCTCCCGTTTT
>NZ_CAWNZT010000248.1:0-1526 GCF_963878965.1 Aeromonas sp. HMWF015
TGAATGCAGCCAGGGTCTGCTGCTCTGAAGCGACCACCCCGTCCGGATTCTTTAATGACGGAGCCAGCTGGTTGACCATCTGCTCCCGCAGACCGATGCCACCACGTTTGACCATGCTCATCGCCAACTGGCTGTCATACATATCGCGATAGAGGGATTGTCCCTTGATGATCTTGTCGTCCTCATCCTGCAGGGCATCCGTCGCCGAGCGCATATGTTTGAGCACGGTTTGCAGAAAACTGACTTCAAACTGACCGGCTGCAGCATCCAGCGCGGCACGCTGATCCGGGTTGCTTTTGATTTGCTGCAATTCATTGAGATCCTGATAAAAACCGGGATCCGAGCTAATTCTGGTCATGATAGTCCTTAGATAACCACCAGCTCACCCTCAAGGGCACCAGCCTCATTGAGCGCTTGCAAGATGGCCATGACATCATCGGGGGTTGCCCCGAGTGAGTTGACAGCCTTGACGATCACTTCCAAAGAGGTGCCATCCGGCCAGACAAACATGTTGTTACGTTCCCGATCGACCTGGATCTTGGAGTTGGGGGTTGTCGTGGTCTGCCCGTTGGAGAAGGCGTTGGGCTGACTGACCGTCTGACTCTCGCCAATGGTCACCGTCAGACTGCCATGACTGACGGCAGCCTTGTGAACCTTGACCCCCTGCCCCATCACCACAGTGCCGGTTCGACTGTTGAAGACCACCTTCGGCCGCTCCTGACCCGGATCCACCTTGATATCCTCCAGCAGGGCCATAAACGCGATGCGCTGGCTCTCGTCCCTGGGGGCTGCAACCTGAACCCGCCCGGCACTCACCGCTCGGGCAACCGGCCCCAGCTGATGGTTGATGGCTCGCTCCACATTGCGCGCGGTCTTGAAGTTGGGTTGGTGCAGATTGAGGGTCACTTCCGGCTTTTCGGCAAAATTGCTGACCACCTCTCGCTCGATGGTGGCGCCATTGGGGATAATCCCGGCTGTCGGCACGTTAATCGTGACCGATGAACCTGATTGCCCTTCCGCTTTCACCCCGGCGACAACCAGATTACCCTGCGCCACGGCATAGACTTCACCGTCGATACCACGCAGGGGGGTCAGCAGCAGAGAACCGCCACGCAGACTCTTGGCATCACCAATGGAAGTCACGGTTACATCGAGCAACTGCCCCTTGCCAGCCAAGGCGGGTAGCGTGGCCTGAACCGAAACGGCTGCCACGTTCTTGAGCTTGGGATCGATATCGTCCGGTAACTGCACACCAAACTGTTTGAGCATGTTGGCCATGGATTGGCCGGTAAATTTGACCTGGCTTTTGTCGCCGGTCCCGGAGAGACCGACCACCAGACCATAACCCACCAGCTGGTTGGTTCTCAGCCCCTGCACATCGGCAATATCCAGCAAGGCTCGTTTGGCCGGTGCGGCAGCCTGACTAAACCAGGGCAAGCAGAGACACAGCAGGGCGATAAACCATCTGTTCATGTGATTCCTCAAAATGGCGCAAACGCCGAGCTAAAGAAGCGGCCCAGCCACCC
>NZ_CAWNZT010000249.1:0-14335 GCF_963878965.1 Aeromonas sp. HMWF015
TTCATAACCGGGCTTTTGTATTTTTAGCGCCTTAAACCACCAATATCTGGCTTTTCCCTGCCAAGTAAGAGTGCCAGATAGCCGGTTATTTCCATCATTTTCTGGCTATATCAGAGTCTTATCAGTTTCATTTATAGCTATTTGAATGACTCTACAGGGGGCCAAATCAGGCTTCTGCTGCTTGCTGACTACAGGACAGTCCCATATTGACCACCTCCGCTTCCATCTGCACGTCGATCTTGAAGCCCAGCAGCTTGGCTAGGCTGGGAATACCGAGATTGCCGGATTAATCAGGAACCGTTCAAGCAAAGAGGCCTTCCCGACGGGAAGGCCTCTTTGCTTTATCTATCAACTGATTACCATCACTCGGTCGATTTATCAGGGCTTCTCTTTGTTGCTAATGCTCAGGCCGAGCTTGATGGAGAGGGCAGCCAGTAGCAGCAGCATCATGATCAGGGAGAAGAAGTTGCTGCCAAGCTCCGGGTATTGCACCTTGAGCAGCGCGGAGTGGCCGAAGACACCGATAAAGAAGCAAAACAGGGTGCAGATGGGGGTGTTGCCCACCATGGGTTCATGGCGATAGTGCTGGAACAGCTGATAGGCCGCCAGCCAGAGGGCAATCAGCGGGAAGAAGGAGAAAGGCACGACCGAGTTGGTCAGCACGGCCAGAGAGGCATCGCCACAGATACCAATCAGCATGGCCATGGCGAGCGGTTTTTTCGGGATCATAAGCTGTTCAGTCATATCGTTCTCCATCCTGTGGTCATGGGTGAGGTTCACGGCGCTTCTGGTTTTGTACCTCGGCGCCCATGGCGATCATCCGCAGTTGGCGAATTGTTCGGTCGGAGAGTGCCCGGCACTCTTCGCTGGTCATGTCGAGTGCATCGGCACCGGCACTGAAGACGATGGTGACCATGGCTTCTGCCTGGATATAGGCATCTTCCCGTGGTGCTTCGGTGGTGGCTTCCAGATAATCAGTCAGCTCGGCAATGAAGTGCTGGATCTCGCGAGCTACCGCCTGGCGAAAGGCGGCCGAGGTGCCGGAGCGTTCCCGCAGCAGCAGCCGGAAGATGTTGGGGTTGTTCTCGACGAACTCCATAAAGGTCTGCACCGAGGTGCTGATGACACTACCACCACCGGCAATGCGCTGGCGTGCCTGGCGCATCAATTGGCGCAGGGTAAGACCTCCTTCGTCAACCAGGGTCAGGCCCAGCTCCTCCATATCGCGAAAGTGGCGATAGAAAGAGGTAGGAGCGATACCCGCCTCACGAGCGACTTCCCGCAGGCTGAGATTGGAGAAACTCCGATTGGCGCACAGTTGGCTGAATGCAGCATCGATCAATGTACGCCGGGTTTTTTCTTTTTGTTGAGCGCGAATACCCACGAAATCAGTCACCTTCAGCTTAACGAGGACAAATGATAACCCGAAGGCGCCTCAGGATCAGGTTTGTATCCTACTTTTTTACCATTGACCGTGAGGAAACCACCATAGAAAATGGCTAACAGCTGTTCGCTGAAAGGATGCAATGAGATGGCCAAACCCCCGATTATTTTGACCAATACCCTGCTGTTCTCCCTCTCCGGGATAGTGGCGCTGATTGTCGTGCCCTGGTACGGCATGAGCCACGGTTACGATCTCTGGCAGTGGGCCAGTTTCCTGTTGTTGTTCTGCCTGAGTGGTCTCTCCATCACCGCAGGCTATCACCGGCTCTGGTCGCACAAGGCCTACAAGGCGCACCTCGCTTTGCAGTGGTTGTTTGCCATTGGCGGTGCGTTGGCGCTGCAGAATTCGGCCCTGCACTGGTCGGCCGATCACCGCCGTCACCATCGTCATGTGGATGACAACGATAAAGACCCCTACAGCGCGGGGCGCGGTTTCTGGTATTCCCACATCGGCTGGATGTTGCGGGAGCATCAAGGAGATCGCTATGGCGATTACAGCAATGTGCGTGATCTGCAGAACAACCAGGTGGTCATGTTTCAGCACCGTCACTATCTGGTGCTGGCGCTGGCGGCCAATCTGGGTTTGCCGCTGCTGCTTGGCCTATGGCACGGGGATATGCTCAGCATGCTGCTGTTGGCGGGCGTGTTGCGGATGGTGATGACTCACCACACCACCTTCTTCATCAATTCGCTGGCCCACATCTGGGGCAGCCAACCCTATACCGACCGCAATACCGCTCGAGATAACGGCATCCTGGCCTTTTTCACCTTTGGCGAGGGGTACCACAACTTTCACCACCTGTTCGAGAATGACTACCGCAACGGCATTCACTGGTGGCAGTTCGATCCGACCAAGTGGTTGATCCGGCTCGCCTCCTGGTGTGGTCTGGCGGGGGATCTCAGATCCTCGCCGGAGGAGCGTATCGAACAAGCCCGGCTGCAGATGCAGCTGAAACGGGCGCAAGCCAGATTGCGCAAGCAGGAGGATCGCGAACTGTGGCAGGCGCTGCTGCAGGAGGAGTACGACAAGCTGAGCCAGCAGCTGCAACACTACTACGCCAGTCGCAAGCGGTTGCTGGAGCTGCGCAAGCGCAAGGCGCTGGCGCGCTATGACCGCCTCAAGCTGCAACTGGAGTACCGGGCCCTGCGTGACGGCTTTATCGCTGGTAAACGCAACTGGAGTCGTTTGCTGGCAGGTATTGCATGATGCCGTCTGGTTATCACAGAGACTAAAAGAGAAGACCGCCTGCTGGCGGTCTTCTCTTTTATGATTCAACTCAAGCTAATTGGCTTGGCCCTGCTGTTGCTGCAACTGATCCTGCTCCTGCTGCTCCTGCTCCTGCTGCTCCTGCTGCTCCTGCTGCTCCTGCTGGCTGAGACCCAGCTGTTCACAGGCCTGCTCAAAGCTGATCCCCAGATGGCGCATCATGATATCCAATAACGGGAGGGCTTAGTTGGCTTGGCTCTGCTGTTGCTGCAACTGATCCAGTGCCTGTTGCTCCTGCTGGCTAAGACCCAGTTGTTCACAGGCCTGCTCAAAGCTGATCCCCAGATGGCACATCATGATATCGATGGCGGGCAGATAATTCTTCATAGCTTCTTCCATGGTGATCCTCCAGACCCGTCACTTATGCCCTGAACCACTCGGTGCGGCAATTAGACTTTAGGCTTAGTCTGTCCATTTGATCAGCACCCCTGCCACTGGGGTAGGGAATTTGTTACCCTGCACCATGATAAAAACGGTTGCCGTATGACTGCGAGCAACAGGTGAGGAGCAGGGCATGTTATTGAGTTTCTTGATCATCGCTTCAGGTTGGTGGCACATCCGTGCTGCCTACGGTTCAGACAGCCGCCAGTTCTATATCAGCAAGCCGCTTACCATGCTGCTTATCATCGCGTTGGCGTTCGGCTACCAGAGTTATGACCACGATGGTTCTCACGCCTGGATCCTGCTCGGCCTCTGCCTCTCGCTGGCGGGCGATGTGCTGCTGATGTTGCCAAGTGATCGCTTCATTCAGGGGTTGGCGGCATTTCTTGTCGCGCATCTCTGCTATATCGTCGGTTTTGCCCAAGGGCCATTGCTGCTCAATCTGGTGGATGGCTTGCTGCTGTTGCTGATTGCCGGCATGGTATTTGGCCTGCTGTGGGGCAAGCTGGGGGAGATGCGGATCCCGGTCTTCTGCTACATGCTGGTGATCATCGGCATGGCTTGGGTGGCTGCCGGTGCTTGGCACGCCTCTCTTACCGCCGGTTCTGCCGCCGCTCTGGTGGGGGCGCTGATGTTCCTCTTCTCCGACAGCATGCTGGCGCTCGATCGCTTCCGCCGCCCGTTTCCTCACGCCCGCGCCTGGGTGATGAGTAGCTACTTCGCTGCGCAATTCCTGATTGCAGGGTCATTAGCGGGCTAACGCCATCTGGTTGAGTGCAGGTTACAGATAAAGAAAAACGGGCGCTTGCCCGTTTTTCGTTTTATGCCTCGGCGGTTTTTCATGCCTCTAGCGGCTCGGCATCCGCTGCCCGTGGGGCGGGGGATTTGAGCAACAGCATCAGTGCGCTGGCGAGCAGCAGGAAGATCCCCATGATGTAGAACACCTGGTTGTAGGCCATGATGGCCGCTTCCCGGTTGATGGTATTGGCCAGCATGGCGTGGGCTCGTTGCTGGGCTATCTCGGGGCCCGAACCCTGCGCCATCATGCTCTGGGCCAGCTGCAGCAGATAGCTCTGCCCCTCGATACTGCTGGCGGCCAGAGTGCTGCCAATCTGCAGCGCATGGGTGCGGGTATCGTTGTCGAGCATGGTCGCGATGATGGCGATACCGAACGCACCACCGAGGTTGCGCAGCACGTTGAGCAGAGTCGAGGAGGAGGGGATCTCGTCGTGGCTCAGGCTGGCGGTGGCGACCAGGGAGAGCGGCACCATGATGAAGGGCTGTCCCAGCGCTCGCACGATGAGCGAATGGATCAGCTGCGGCCCAGCGTAGTCGGCACTCATGTTGACGTTCATAAAGCAGCTGACGGCGAAGATCAGGAAGCCGAAGCTCACCAGATAGCGCGGGTCTATCTTGTGAGTCAGTTTGGGTACCAGCGGCAGCACCAGCAGTTGCGGCAGCCCCATCCACATCAGTACCTCGCCGATTTCCAGCGCGTTGTAGTTGTGGATCTGGGTCATATAGAGCGGCAGCACATAGATGGAGCCCATCAGCGCCATACCGAGGATCAGATAGGCGAAGCATGCCAGCGCGAAGCGCGGGTTGTGCAGCAGCCGCAGATTGACCAGCGGGTGACGGCGGATCAGCTGGCTGATGACGAAGAACACCAGCGCTACCGCCGAGATGACTGCCAGTCGCACGATGAAGCTTGAGCCGAACCAGTCCTCCCGATTGCCCTCTTCCAGCACCACCTCCAGCAGGCCGAGGCCGAGCGCCATGGTGACGATGCCAATAAGGTCGACCCGCTTGATCACGGCCCAGTCCACCGGTTTTTTGTCCAGCCCGTGGGCCAGCATGGCCATCACCAGCAAGCCTGGCGGTACGTTGAGGTAGAAGATGTAGTGCCACGACATCTGCTCGGTGAGCCAACCTCCGAGGGTTGGGCCGATGGCGGGGGCGAAAGTGGCGCAGAGGCCAAACAGCGCCATGCCAGTGGCCCGCTTCTGTAGCGGCAACAGGGTGACGATGAGGGAGAAGGCCATCGGGATCAGCGCCCCGCCGGTGAAGCCCTGCAGCGCCCGGAAGACGATCATGCTGGTGAGGTTCCAGCTGAACGAGCAGAGCACGGAGGCAGCGATAAACGCGCCGGTGGTCCAGAGCAGGTAGCGGCGCACGCTCAGCCCCCGGCTCAACCAGCCGCTCAGGGGGATGGCGATCATCTCCGCCACCAGATAGGAGGTGGAGATCCAGGAGCTTTCGCTCAGGGTGGCCGACAGGGCCCCCTGAATATCCTTCAGGGAGGCATTGGTGATCTGGATATCGAGGATGGCCATGAAGGCGCCGATAAGCCCCCCCATGACCGCGATCCAGTTGCGACGTGGAATGGGTTCCATCAGTTGGCAGCCACCACGGGCTCAGGAGTGCGGGTATCCACGATCACTTCGGTGGAGAGACCCGGCAGCAGCTTGCCTGCCAGCGGGCCTGGCTCGGGGATGCGGATCTTCACCGGTACCCGCTGCACGATTTTGGTGAAGTTGCCAGTGGCATTCTCCGGTGGCAGCAGGGCGAACTTGGCACCGGTCGCAGGGGCCAGGCTGTCGATGATCCCCTCGACCGGTTGATCCGGGTAGGCATCGAGTACCACTTCGACCTTCTGGCCCGGCTGCATATGGGCGAGCTGGGTCTCTTTGAAGTTGGCCTCGACCCACACCTGCTGCAGCGGCACCAAACTGGCGACCTGCATGCCGGACTGGACGTAGAGGCCTTCCCGCAGACTGCGCTTGCCTATGATGCCGTCAGCAGGCGCCCGCAGTTCGGTGTAGCCGAGCTCCAGCTTGGCCTGCTCCAGTTGTGCTTCGCTCAATGCCAGCTTGGCCAGATTCTGTTTGCGCTCGGCATCCAGAACCAGCAGTCGCTCACGGGCCGCCTGCAGGGCGGCTTGGGCCTCCCGGGCTTGCGCCTGATTGACCTGCAGGCCGGCACGCACCTCGTCCAGACTGTCTTGCGAGCTGTAGTGGCGCTGGTTGAGCTGACTGATCCGGTTGACCTGCTGGCTGGCGCGCAGCTGTTCGGCCTTGGCGGAGGCGACCTTGGCCTCGGCCTGCTGGATCAGGCTCAGTTGTTGGGTGCGGGTGGCCGCCAGATTTTCGGCCGTCGCCTGATTGAGGCGCAGGTCGGCTTCGGCCTCCGCGACCCTGGTTTTGTATTCGCGATCATCGAGCCGGGCGATCAGTTGGCCCGCTTTGACCGGCTGGTTGTCGGTGACCAGCACTTCGCGGATATAGCCGGGCAGCTTGGAGCTGATCCCGGTCACTTCACTTTGCAGATAGGCGTTGTCGGTGCTTTCAAAATAGCGGCCGTGAAGATACCAGTAACCGGCGAACAGCAGACCGAGCAGCGCCAATATCATGGCTGCCAGCAGGGGAATTTTTTTGTGTTGACTCATTTTTGTGATTCCTGAACTTAAGGGGCGCAGGCTAACACTGGTCAACTGTTTCGATTAGTATTGGTTCACGAGATATACAGTTTCACTGGTGCAACAATGGATCTCAATGCCGCGTTAATTCTGGTGCGTATCGTCGACAAGGGCTCGTTTACGGGGGCTGCCCGCGAGCTGGGGATGACCAAGGCGATGGTCAGCCGCCGCATCGCCGAGCTGGAACAGCGGCTCGGAGTGCGTCTGCTCTATCGCTCCACCCGTCAGCTCACTTTGACCGAGGAGGGGGAGAAGTACTACCTGCACTGCAGCAAGGCGGTCGATGCCCTGACCGAAGCCGAGCTGATGCTGAGCGCCAGCCAGCAGGAGGTAACCGGCACCCTCAAGCTGGCGGTACCCATCGAGACGGGGCAACTGGTGGTCGGGCGCTTGGTCGCCAAGTTTTTGCAGGCCTATCCCGCCCTGCAGGTGGAGCTGGAGCTGACCAACCGGGTGGTGGACCCCATCAGCGAAGGGCTGGATGCGGTGGTGCGGATTGGCGACATGAGCGACTCCAATCTGGCGGCACGCCGACTCTGGAGCACAGGAAGGCTGCTCTGTGCCAGCCCGGACTATCTGGCCCGCAGCCCGGTCATCGAGCGGCCGGAGGATCTGGCCAACCACGAGCGGGTGACGGTGAGCAGCGGGTTTCTCGCCTCTCACTGGTGCTTCGAGCTGGATGGCAGAGAGGTGCTGGTTGACCCCCCATCCCGTTTTCGGGTCAATAATATTACCTGTGCCCGAGAGGCGGCGAAGGCGGGGCTGGGGTTGGCCTCGTTACCCGCTATGCTCTGTCAGGATGAGCTGGCCAGCGGCGAGCTGGTGATCCTGCTGCCAGAGTGGCAGCAACCCAGGGTGCCGATTTATTTGCTGTTTCCGGAGCGGCAACTGATGCCGCGCAAGTTGCGGGCATTCATCGATTTCATGATTGAGAACGGTGCCGAGTTTGGCATCGACAAGTTGTTGTAAGGGGGAGCTATGGATAACTGGATCAATCTCTATCGCGCCTCACACACCCTGGAGGCGCACGCGTTGAAAGGGGCGCTGGAGGCGGAAGGGGTGCTGGTGCGCCTCAATGGCGAGGGGCTGTCAGGCGCCCTTGGCGAGCTGCCGGTCGACATGTTGCAGGTGACCCTGATGGTGCGGGCCGAGGATCGCAGCAAGGCAGGACGGGTCATCGAGCGTTACCAGCAGCGTCAGGGTAACGGCTGGCTGTGCGGCCAGTGCGGGGAGGAGAACGGCGCCAACTTCGACGTCTGCTGGCGCTGTCATCACGATCCCCACGACAGCTGAGCTTTCTTCCGCTAGCGCGGCGGGAACTCGATATCTTCCCCTGCGCTGGCATCGTGATAGGTCGCCAGATCCAGTTCGTTTTCGCTGCGGGCGATCAGCACCGACACCAGAATATCCCCCGAAACATTGACCGTGGTGCGCGCCATGTCGAGGATCCGGTCAATGCCCGCAATCAGTGCCACCCCTTCCAGCGGCAAGCCCACCGCCGTCAGGGTCAGGGTCAGCAGCATCAACCCGGTGCCCGGGGTGCCAGCGGTGCCGATACTGGCCAGGGTGGCGATGCTGATGATGGTCAGGTAATCGACCATGTGCAGCTCCACCCCGAATGCCTGGGCTACGAACAGCGCAGTCACTCCCTGATAGAGGGCGGTGCCATCCATGTTGATGGTGGCGCCGATGGGCAGCACCTTGGCGGTGATGGCGGGGGAGACTCCCAGCCGCTTCTCGGCGCAGGCCAGACTGATGGGCAGGGTGGAGTTGCTGGAACTGCTGGTGAAGGCCACCGCCTGTGCATCAACGATGCTCTTGAAGTAGTGCAGCGGATTGAGCCGTGCCAACAGGAGCAGCAGAGTGCTGTAGACCCCGAGCACGTGCAGCAGACAGCCGAGGTAGACGGCGCCGATCACCTTGAGCAGCGGCAGCAGCAGATCGAGACCGTACTTGCCGGTCATCCAGGCCATCAGGGCGCAGACACCATAAGGGGCGAGCGCCATCACCATCTGGGTCAGCTTGAACATCCCCTCGGCCAGCGAGGTGAAGAAGAGGATAGCGGGGCGGCCACGGCGACCGCTGGCATTGAGGGCGACCGCCAGCGCCACCGCAAAGACAATTACTTGCAGGATCTTGCCATCCACCATCGCCTGTACCGGGTTACTCGGCACCAGATGGCTCAGCACGCTGGCCAGGGTGGGTGGTTCCGACATACCGACCCGCTCATAGGGACCCATGTCGGCACCCATGCCGGGTTCCAGCAGCCAGCCCATCATCAGGCCGATGCAGATGGCGATGGCGGTCGAGCAGAAGTAGAGACAGATCGCCTTGCTGCCGATGCGATCGAGGACCTTGCCCTTGAGCAGCGAGGTGAGACCGGCGATGACCGAACAGAAAATGAGGGGCACCATCAGCATCTGGATGGTGTTGACGAACAGGACGCCAAGGGGCTTGAGCAGCAGGGCTTGCTCTTCAAAGCCGACGCCCAGACCCACCCCTGTCAGCATGCCGATCAGGGTCTTGAGCCAGAGTGGTCGGCGGGTCCAGATCTGCCAGGGCTTGAGAGCCTCTCCATGGAACAGCATGACGCCAATATCCTTATACATTGTCTGCGATGGCCAAAAAGGGGCGCCAGTGTAGCGATCCCTGACGCGGGTTGCCACATTATCGACAAAGCGGTCGCGGTGACCACTCCCCTGACCAGGTAATGCGCAATTTATTGGCCTATATCAAGATCCCTCCGGGCGGGGAGATATTTAATTGGCATTAAATATGTTCATTATTGAGGTGAGAGATGTCGCAATCGGTTCATGGTCACGAAGTGATGGAAATGATGCTGGCGCAAGGGGGGCAATTTACCCGTGCCAGCCTGAAACAGGTGATGGCCGAGCGGTTCGGTGCCGAGGCCCGTTTTCATACCTGCAGCGCTAGCGAGATGGATGCAGAAGCGCTGATCGACTTTCTGGCCGTCCGCGGCAAATTCATCGACTCCGCCGAGGGTTTCCAGACCCGCGCCGACAAGATCTGCAACCACGGTTAATCCCGCTGCGAGCGCATCATGGCGCTCGCTCAATTCTTCGCCCTTTGCTATATTTCGCCCCCTCTCTTTTCCCTATTCAGGGCGTAGCCCGGGCGTTGTATGGATACTTTTTCTGCCGCAGTCATGCTGTTTCTGATCATGGACCCGCTGGGCAACCTGCCGGTCTTCCTCTCTATCCTGCGTCATATCGATCCCAAGCGACGTCGCAAGGTGATGGTGCGCGAGCTGCTCTTCTCGCTGGCCATCATGATGCTGTTCCTGTTCGTCGGTCAGCAGATCCTCGGTTTCCTCAACTTGCGGCAGGAGGCGGTCAGCATTGCGGGGGGCATTATCCTGTTCCTGATCGCCATCAAGATGATCTTCCCGAGTGAGGGGGGCGTGACCGGGCTGGCGGCGGGCGAGGAGCCCTTCCTGGTGCCGATGGCGATCCCGATGATCGCCGGTCCTTCTATCTTGGCTTCTTTGATGCTGCTGGCCAATCAGGAGCCGACCCGGATGGTGGACTGGTCGCTGGCACTCTTTCTGGCCTGGGCTGCCAGTGCGGTGATCCTGATGTTCTACGAGGTATTCAACAAGCTGCTGGGTGAGCGGGGACTCACTGCGGTGGAACGGCTGATGGGCATGCTGCTGGTGATGATCTCGGTCCAGATGTTGCTGGACGGGGTACATCACTATCTGGCGGTGACCGGTCAGGGCTGAGCGGTTTACATCTTGAAGTGAATGAAACGGGGCTACGCAGAGCCCCGTTTTTTGTGCCGCCGAGAAGGGGGGCGGTCACCCGTGAGTGGTCGCAGCGGGTTCCAGTTTGCTCATGATGAGGGAGAGCAGCAATTCCCGCAGCCAGCGGTGGCCCGGATCCTCGCTGTGACGCTGATGCCAGATGAGCAGATGGGAGATGCTGTCCAACCCGATGGGCAGCGGCAGCTGTAACAGCGGATAGACCTGGGTGGCGTGGCGGGCGTAGAGCCGGGATAGCGTCACTATCATGTCGGAGTGCATCCCCATCCGCAGCGCCGCCTCGAAGGAGGGCACGGTTGCCTCGATACGTCGGTAGAGATCCTGCTCTGCCAGCTTGTGATCCAGCATCCAGCGGTCCCGCCCCTCGCAGTAAGTCTGCACATGGGGATAGCTGAGGTAGTGCTCCAGATTCCAGTTGGGCTCCCGCAGCGCGGGGTGGTGCTGTTGCACCAGACAGGTGAGATCATCGACCGCCAGCACTCGCTGACAGATGCTGTCGGGCAGGGTATCGAGCCGATAATCGGAGCTGATGCAGTTCTCTCGCACCGCGAAGGCGATGTCCACCTGTCCCTGACTCATCTCGGTCAGACTGTTCTCGGTCCACTCCTCGTAACGCAAGCGGATCCTTGGTGCCTGCCGCTTCAGCTCGCTCAGGTAGAGCGGGGCAAACAGGGTAAAGGCGCTGTCCATGCTGGCGATGACGAACTCTCGCTCCGAGCTGGCGGGGTCGAACTCGGGCGGCTGGATCAGGTTATCCAGCGACAGCATGATGGGTTGCAACTGCTGCTGCAGCGCAAGGGCACGGCCGGTGGGTTCCAGCCCGTAGGCAGATCGGATGAAGAGGGGATCATTGAAGGTATCGCGCAGACGGCCGAGGGCTTTACTTACCGCGGACTGGCTCAGATGAAGGCGGCGTGCCGCCTTGCTGCCGTTGCGCTCCTCCAGCAGTACCTGCAGGATAATCAGCAAATTGAGGTCGATGCGACCCAGTTGTTCCAGCAGCATGATATGAATCCTCTTCAATTCTAAGATGAATTTATACCATTTGTTTTCATATCTTGGCGATCTTATCCTCGAATGGTCTCAGGTTCGCATGAACCACTGGTACAGGATGTAGCGGTTGAGGGGACATGTAGCACAATCAATATGGCGACCTTTGGGTCGCCATATTTTTTGGCTATGATTTATTTGCTCACTTGCACCTGCCTTGATTTTGCCCAACAATCCCTGCGCTCTATTTTGATACAAGTAACAGATATCTCTTTGTGAGGGAGTATCCCTATGGGACTCGGTGGAATTCATATCTGGCATATGCTGATCCTCTTGTTGGTCGTAGTGCTGGTCTTCGGCAGCAAGCGTCTTGCCAGTGCAGGTGAGGATCTGGGTACCGCCATCAAAGATTTTCGCAAGGCGATGCGTGACGACGCAAATCATCCGAAATAAGCAGTAGGAGTAGAAAATGTCTGTAGACGAGAAAGTTGAACTGAACGAAACCTGTGACAGCTGCGGCTGTTTTGCCGAGATCGGCACCATCATCGGCGAAGGCGACGATGTGATGGATCTGGTGATTGAAGCTGCGGCCGAGGCGGATGCCCGCGCCAAGCTGGCTGCCTATGAAGCACTGGCCAAGCAGGTCACTGCCGAAGCTCAAGTGAGCAGCGAACTGACCCAGGGCGCCAACGGCGTGATCCTGAAAGCCCGCCTGCAATTCACCTGCACTGCCGAAAAACTGATTTTCGAAATGCGGGCCCGCTCTATCTGAGTTGTCTGATGACGCGGCAGGTTTGCCTGCCGTGTTGACCCTTCTGCTGTGGGTCTGCGTTCTATAGTTACTCTATCCCACAGACGTTTTGCCCGGCGCGAGTCGGCCAACAGAAGGCGTAAACATCATGACGCAGCGATGGATCTCTGCCCCCAATCCCACCCTCTATCGTGATCCGTGCTGCCAACAGGCAGCAGGCGTGACCTCAGTACAGGGGCAGCCATCGTGATGCGACGCTGGATCTGGGCTCTGCTGGCCCTCTGCTGTTTTCCCCTGCTGGCGGCTGAACTCAAGCCACAGCGTCTGCCCCAACCCGGGGACCTCGAAAGCATTCTGCAAAAGCGCGAACTCAGGGCTCTGGTGGTCTATGAGCGCGGCTTCTACTTTCTCGATCGTGGCGCCCAGTACGGCATTCTGGTCAATCAGCTGCAAGGGTTCGAACGCTGGCTGAACAAGACCTATCTCGCCAAAGAGAAGGTCAAACTCAAGGTGGTCTACATCCCGGTGCGTCAGGACAAGCTGCTGGACTATCTGACCGAGGGGCGTGGTGATCTGGTGGCGGCGACCATGACGGTGACCCCGACCCGGCGTGAACAGGTGGCCTTCTCCCGGCCGCTCATTTCATCCATCGAGGAGTGGGTGGTGAGCCAGCAGAGCCTGCCCGCCTTCAGCCGCATTACCCAGCTCTCCGGCAGGCGGGTCTGGGTGCGCGCCAGCTCCAGCTACTACGAGAGTTTGCGCCAGCTCAACTGGTTGTTTCGCGAGTTGGGGTTGCCCCCCGTCTATATCGAAACGGTGCCCGAATACCTGCAGGATGGCGATCTGCTGGAGATGGTGGCCGCCGGCATTATTCCCCTGACGGTGACCGACAGCTACAAGGGGCGGATCTGGCTGGGTGGGATGATCTCCGGCCTCAAGGCCCACAAGTTGATTCCCCTGCGCAGCAATGGCACCAGCGCCTGGGCGCTGCGCAAGAACAGCCCCGAGCTGCTCAAGGCGGTCAATGGCTATCTGGCGAGTGTCAGCCGCAACAGCCTTTACAGCGACATGACTCTGCGCCGGTTGCTGGTTCGCAGCGATCAGATGAGCAATATCCTGGCGCCGGATCCCATGGGGCGCCTCGCGACCATTCGCAAAGTGCTGGAGAAGTACGCCAATCAATACGATCTCGACTGGCTGATGCTGGCGGCGCTCGGCTACAAGGAGTCCGGCCTCAATCCCAAGGCGCGTTCGCCCAAGGGGGCCGTGGGCCTTATGCAACTGCTGCCCAGTACGGGGCGGGAAGTCGGCATCAACGGCGCCAGACTCACCACGCTGGAGGGAAATGTGGAGGCCGCCTGCCGCTACATGCGGTTGATCCTCGATACCTACTTCAATGATCCCAAGCTGGATCGGCTCAATCGCCACCTGTTTGCCCTCGCCTCCTACAACGCCGGGCCGAACCGGGTGCAGGCGCTGCGAGGCAAGGCGGAGAAACTGGGGCTCGATCCCAACGTCTGGTTCGGCAACGTGGATCAGCTGGTGGCCAACGAAGTCGGACAGGGGCCGATCAACTATGTCGGCACCATCTACAAGTACTACGTGGCCTATCGTTTCAGCCTGCCCCAGATCGAGGGCAAGGCTGCCGCTATCGAAGCGGCTCAGCCCTGAGCCGGTTGACCGGCAGGGTCGCCTGCACGGTCGGCAATTGCCAGCCACCGTCCCTGTGTTGCAAAAACCAGTGAGCAGGGCCGGTGGCCGGGATGAGATCTGGCTGGCTGAGCTGGCCCAGATAGCGCAACATCGGGGTATCATGCAGTTCCATCAGCAACTCCTTTTGAATATGTGAAGAGGCTCGCCAGCGTTATGACACCCGGCCATGACAGCAGGATGACACCATGACCCCCGGAACCTTTGCCCTGATCGATGATCCCCAGCTGGCGCTCAAGGTGCGTTGTCACTGGATCCGCCATGCCCGCGAGCGGATCCAGGCGCAGTACTACAGCTGGGAAGAGGACAGCTGCGGCAAGCTGCTGCTGAGCGAGCTGCTCCACGCCGCCCGGCGTGGCGTCAAGGTGCAACTGCTGGTGGATGATCTCTATGCCGGTGACAACCGCTTTCTGGAGATGGTGGCTCACTATCCGGGGATCGAGGTGCGGCTGTTCAACCCCTTCTGGCTGCGGGGCTGGCGACCGCTGGCACTGCTGCTGGAGGGGTTGCTCAGCTTTCGCCGCATCAACCACCGGA
>NZ_CAWNZT010000249.1:14345-16636 GCF_963878965.1 Aeromonas sp. HMWF015
GCTGCTGGTGGATGGCAAGCTGGCGCTGATCGGCGGGCGCAACATCGGCGATCGCTACTTCGGTCTGGATCCGCAAGCCCCCTTCGTGGATCTCGATCTCGCCTGTCAGGGGGGACTGTGCCAGCAGATGGCGCAGGGGTTCGAGCAGTTTTGGCACAGCCGCTGGAGTCACCCCATCCGCCATCTGCTGCGCCGCGAGCTGCTGCCCGCCGAAATAGAGGTGGTCAACGACTTCCTGTTCACCATGACGGATCCGGCGGTGGCGACGGTCTACGATCTGCCTGCGGCGCTGTTTGACGAGCGTGATGTGCCGCTGCAATGGCATGAGGGGCGGGCCGAGGTGTGGTTCGACCGTCCCGGCAAGGGGCTTATCTCCCGTCCCACCACTGCCCGTCAGCTCTGGCGCCAGCTGGCTGACAATCCCGGCTCGCTGGGGTTGGTGACCCCTTACCTCATCCTTACTCGCGGGTTTCGGCACCGTCTGGCGCGGCTGCGCCAGCAGGGGGTCGCCATCGAGATTCTCACCAACTCGCTGGCCAGCACCGATGTGCCACTGGTCTATGGCGCCTATCAGCGTTATCTCGGCTGGTTGCTGCGGCGCGGCATCCGTGTTGCCGAGTTTGACCACGGCCACGGCAGCCTGCACGCCAAGCTGATCCTGCTGGGGGAGGAGCGGGCGCTGTTCGGCAGCCTAAACCTCGATCCCCGCTCGCTGTTTCTCAATACCGAGCTGATGCTGCATCTGCACTGCCCGCCGATCTGCGAGGCGCTGCGAATGTGGCTGGCTCGCTGGCAGGAGCAGGCGGGTGGATTGCCGCGTAAACCCGAAGGGTGGCCAAGGCGACTGATAGCCCGCCTGAGCGACTGGTTGCCACTGCGCCGCTGGCTGTGAGGCGGCCATTTTTTGTGCGAGATCTCGCAAAGCCTTGTAAGCCATTGCTGATGCCCTTTGCGGGTGAATAACCATGCATGAATATATCTTGCTGTTTTATAACAATTTAGTGGTGATGATAAGGCTGTTTTTTGTACTCAGATGTGAATGGAATTAGCATAAAAACGTTTTTTATTTTGTTTTTATGCGTAATATTTCAGTTGCAAGGACAAACACGGTGGCTTGTCTGCCGTGTGGACGAAGGTTGTAACGGGTAGCTGGCCAGTTGCATCGCTGCAATGGGCGCGCACTTCAGATGGGTCGTGAACTATCGGAAAGTGAAACAGAGACCCGGTGTGGCCGGACTCCAATATGGAACATGCTATTTGCGAGGGGGTGACATGGACATGTCACCCCACTTTTTTTTGGCCGCTCGCCACCGTTTACCTTTTTCCATGACTGTTGCTCATCGCAAGAGCCGCAGAGGGCAAGGCAATAAAAAGAGGGCCGCAATAAGCGGCCCTCTGTCTCATCTGCCCGGTGGATTAACCAGCCTTGCTGCGGCGACGCTGCAGCCAGACGATCATTCCGAACAGCAGGAAGCCCGGGATCCACATCCACTCCTTGCGCCAGCGATCGGTGGGCGCCTTGACGGTGAGGATCTCCTGATCGAACTCCAGCCCCATGGTGGCGGCCGGGCTGCCAAAGGCGACGTTGTCGATCAGCGTCTTGCCATCCTGCTCATAGAGGCTCAGCCCCAGATTGGCCAGCCGCTCTTCGCCATTTGCCCCATCCGGTACGGCGACCAGCAGGGTGAACTTGCGTGGCTTGCCCACTGCATCTTCACCGAGGATCCGCAGCCGCAGGGTGCTCTCCGCCTCCACTTCACCCATGGTCTGGGCCAGCTGGGCAGGCGGGGTCCCGCGATAGGGGTCGTGCACCATGTCCATCCAGAAACCAGGGCGGAACAGGGTAAAGGCGACCAGCAACAGCAGCACGCTCTCGTACCAGCGGCTCTTCACCAGGAACCAGACCTGGGTGGCGGCGGCGAAGATCAGCATGGCGATGGTCGCCACGATGAAGATCAGCACCCCGTGGGCGAAGTCCACGTCGATCAGCAGCAGATCGGTGTTGAAGATAAACAGGAACGGCAACGCCGCGGTACGCAGGCTGTAGTAAAACGCCGTGATCCCGGTCTTGATGGGATCGCCCTTGGAGACAGCCGCTGCCGCGAAGGAGGCCAGCCCCACCGGCGGCGTCACATCCGCCATGATGCCGAAGTAGAAGACGAACAGGTGCACCGCGATCAGCGGCACGATCAGCCCGTTTTGCTGCCCCAGCGTCACGACCACCGGCGCCAGCAGGCTGGACACCACTATGTAGTTGGCCGTGGTGGGCAGCCCCATGCCAAGGATCAGGC
>NZ_CAWNZT010000249.1:16646-16939 GCF_963878965.1 Aeromonas sp. HMWF015
GCAGGGCGGTGAGCAGCAGCATCAGCAGCAGGTTACCCATGGAGAGGAACTCCACCAGATCCGCCAGCACCAGACCAACCCCGGTCTGGGAGACTGCACCCACGATAATCCCCGCGGTGGCGGTGGCAATGCCGATACCGATCATATTGCGGGCACCGGCGACCAGCCCTTCCCGCAGATCCACCACGCCGTCAGCGACGGTGCCGTAGTCGTGCTTGCCGTCCTGGCGCAGCCAGTTGAGCAGCGGGCGCTGGGTCAGCAGGATGATCACCAGCATCACGGTCCCCCAGAAG
>NZ_CAWNZT010000250.1:0-1447 GCF_963878965.1 Aeromonas sp. HMWF015
GCCTATCTCGACCTCAAGGCGTGGGATGTGGACCTGACCCGCAAGGGGGCCCAGAAGACCCGCGGGGTGATCAACTTCATCAAGGCCAACCCGAGCGAAGCAGTCACCATCCCGGCCGATATCTGGGTCAGCACCGAGCGCATCAACGGCACCATCTACCGGGTCAAGCCGTTGCAGGCGGTGGTGAGCCCGGCCGGCGAAGCGGTAGCCCGGGTGGTGTGCGAGGCCGAGTTCGCAGGCGCGGCCTGGAATCTGGCCCCGGGCTATTACAACCTGCTGAGCGAACCGGTGACCGGCATCTTGTCGGCCCGCAACGATGACAAGGAGTGGATCACCACCCAGGGCGCCGATGCCGAGAGCAACGATGCGCTGGGGCTGCGCATTCAGAACCAGTTCTCGGCGGTGGGCCGCTATCACATCGACGCGATTTACCGCTCGATGCTGGCAAGCGTTGCCGGCATTCGCGCCGATCACATTTTCTTCGAGCATGAGGCACCGCGGGGCCCCGGCACCGCCAACGCCTACATCCTGCTGGAGGTGGGCGCTACCCCGGCCAGCCTGATTGCCCAGCTTAACGACTACGTGGGCCGCCAGGGCAACCATGGCCACGGCGATGACCTGTTCGTAATGGCGATGCCGGAAACCCAGCACAACCTCACGCTGGAACTGTGGCCGGTGGCCAACCTCACCGACGAGCAGAAAGCCGCCCTCAAGCTCGGCGCTGAATCGCTGGTCAAAGCGGCGTTTCGTCAGTCGGGGGATTTTCCGAGTGTCACCCGCACCTGGCCACGCTCCCGCTTCTCGCTCTCGCAACTGGCCCGCGAGCTGCACAGCCAGTTCCCGCAGCTGCAAAGCCTCAAGTTTGCGCAAGATGACATCATCTCGGGGCTGGCCATCCCGCGCCTGAACACGCTGGAGGTGACCCTCTATGACTAACCCGACCCCGCTTGAACACAGTAACAAAGCACCGCAGCTCCCCGATGCCAGCGCCCCCTGGTGGGAGGATGGCTACACCATCAGCCCGGCCCACGCCGAACCCGGGTTTCTGGCCAAGGGCATCAACGCCTTCTGGCAACGGCTCAAGGGGTGGCTGTTGCTGCCACTGGCCCAGCAAGACCCGCTCACCTGCTCGGAGTCACTGCTGGCGCTGCTCGCCTGGGAGCGGGACATCAGCCGCTTTAACGGCGAGCCACTGCCGCTCTTTCGCAAACGGGTCAAGTTCGCCTTTGTGAACGCCCGGGACGCAGGCGAAGTAGCCGGCTTTAAGCGCATCTTCGAGCGCCTTGGCATCGGCTGGTGCGACATCCACGAACGGCAAGAGGGAGCGCCCTGGGACGTTATCACCATCGAGGTGACCGACAGCGCCCTCGCTGGTAACCAGCAACTGATGGAAACCCTTATTCAACACTATGGCCGCACCTGCCGCCGCTATCGCTTCCAGGTGGTT
>NZ_CAWNZT010000251.1:0-1211 GCF_963878965.1 Aeromonas sp. HMWF015
GGGGGCGCAATATCTCCCTGCTGCCGCCCCAGCAGCGCGATTTTGGCATCGTGTTTCAGTCCTATGCCCTCTTCCCCAACCTGACGGTGGCCCAGAACATCGCCTTCGGCCTTGAGAATCAGGGGCTGGCGCGGGATCTTATCAAGGCGCGGGTCGATCACTGGCTGGGGCTGGTGGATCTCACTGCCCAATCCCACAAATACCCGAGCCAGATCTCCGGCGGCCAGCAGCAGCGAGTGGCGCTGGCCCGGGCACTAGCCCTCTCCCCCGGCCTGCTGCTACTGGACGAACCGCTCAGCGCGCTGGATGCGCTGGTGCGCACCCACCTTCGCAGCGAGATCCGCGCCCTGCAGCAGCGCCTTGGCATCACCACCATCATGGTGACCCACGATCAGGAAGAGGCGCTGACCATGGCCGATCGCATCGTGGTGATGGAGGGCGGCCGCATCGTACAGGTGGGCACCCCGCAGGAGATCTACCACCAGCCTGCCAGCCGCTTCGTGGCTAGCTTTGTCGGCACCATGAACTTCCTCGACACCCTGGTGCTTAGCCCCACTCAGGTGCGCCTTAACGAACAACCGCTGACACTCGCCAACCGGGCAGTGGCGGGCAGCAAATTGCAGGTGGCGATCCGCCCCGAGGCGATCACGCTAAGTGCGCCGAGCGAGCCTTATCTTGGCCAGCACGGCATCGAAGCACAGATCGATCAGGTGGAGTTTCTCGGCGCCGCCCAGCGCCTGATCTGCACCGCCGACACCTATCTGGGCCCGCAGCAAATTCTGGTGGAGCGTCCGACCCACGAGCAGCCCAACCGCGAACAGGGTGGCTGGCGCAGCGGCATGCGCTGCTCGCTGCACTGGCCCGCCGGAGCGATGCAGCTGTTTGAAGGAGAGCGCCCATGACAGCCCCCTTCACGAACTCCTCCCTGCTGCCACCAGCGACAGCCCGCCAAGACGCACGCTGGCAGCGGCTGCGTCGTGGCTGGAGTCGGGATCAGCTGCTGCAACTGATCCTGCTTCTGCTAGGTATTGCCCTGCTCACTGGCGGTCTGCTACTACCACTGCTCACCATGCTGCAAAAGAGCCTGCAGGATGAGAACGGCCTCTGGGTGGGCCTTGCCAACTTCAGCGCCTACTTCGACTCCCCTCATTTGGGCCGCACCATAGGCAACACCCTCTGGCTCGGGGTGCTGATCACCGCGCTGGTGGTGA
>NZ_CAWNZT010000252.1:0-8894 GCF_963878965.1 Aeromonas sp. HMWF015
CGATTGTTTTCGCTTTTCTTTCGGCGCCCACTTCGCTAGGAAGCTGGCTCATCAGTCCGGCGTGTTCCGCCGTGCTGGTAGGGGCGCATTATAGGGAGCCGCGCCGGGATGACAAGGGCTTTTTGCAAAAATGCGTTCGTTTGCTGAAAAAGCGAACTGAACGCCCCAAAACAGCCCCTTGGCACATCTTTTACGCCGCTTTTTTGCTCAACTCTTCGCTTTGTGCCCGGATATAGTTGACCCAGCTGGTTGCCTTCTGCTGCCAGTTATCCTGCTGCTGCAGCTCTCGGGCCAGTTCCAGCGCCTGGGCATACTGCTCCTTATTAAGGTGTGCCTGCACCAGCAGCGCTTTGGCACGATTGCCTTGCTCGCCTTTTACCGACTTGATGGCGGCGAGCTGGGTCATGGCGGCATCTGTCTTGCCCTGTTGCAGCAGCAGTTCGGCGGCGCGCATGGCCGCTTTGGGCTGACCATGCTGGTTGGCCAGCTGTTGCCAGCTATCGACCGCTTGTGACCACTCCCGGGCACCTTCCCACAATTGGGCCAGCAGTTGGCGATTTTCAGCACTTTGCTTCATCTGTCCCTTGGTCATGGCCGCGTCAAGCAGACGGGCACCACGATAAGGCAGCCCTTGCCAGGCATAGAGGCGGATCAGCTGATTGCGGGCAGACGCGTCATCCATCAGTTTTTTGTCGATGGCGGTCTGCAGCAATGCCAACGCCTGATCACCCCGTTTGGCAGAGAGGTTGAGCGACACCGCCTGCTGCCACCATTTGCTCTCTTTGGGTTCGTGGCTGATCAACTCGGCCACCTGATCGGCCGCCACGCCATAACGTTGCTGGGCGGTGAGGGCAGAGAGACGAATAATTGCGGCCTGCTTCTGCCAACCCTTCTTCAACAACTGTTCGCTCTGGCTGGCGGCGTCACCGTACTGCTTGTTGTGGTAATAGAGGCCAGCCAGACGCAGGCGCAGTGCATCGTCTTGCTTGAGAGCCAGCGCCGCCTTGTAGCTGGCAATGGCACCAGACCAGTTGGATTGCTGGGCCTGAATATCGCCGCGCAGTCGCAGCAGCTGGAGCTGTTGCTGCTCGGGCCACTCTTTATAGGCAAGGGCCTGTTCAACATAACGGCTCGCTTGGGCGGTCTGTTGCAGATTGGCTGCCAACGAGGCTTGCAGCTGCGCCAGCCAGGCACGCTCGGCATCGCTATTTGGCTTGAGGACGGATGCCTTGCTCTGGGCTTGTTGCCACTGGCCAGACTGATAGAGCTTCATCACGGGTTCAAGCTGACGGGAGAAGTGAGGGCTGACCTCCATCGCCAGGCAGGCTTGGCCAACCAGGGCCAGCAGACAGATCCAGATCCGCAACATAGTTATGACTCCAGTTTGAATTTGAGCGTGATGACTTGCACCAGCTTGTCGGTGGCGCCCGGTCTCGGCTGATAGCGCCACTTGTTGATCGCCTGAATGGCCGCCCGCTCGAACTGACGTTTGGGCTTAGCCTCAATCACCTCGACATCCTGCACACCACCTTCGGCATTCACGCTAAAACGCAGGGTGACGAATCCTTCGATCCCTGACTGCTGGGCACGATAGGGGTAAACCGGCTCGATCCGTTGCAGCGGCATCAACATGTCACCAGCGCCGATACCCGCCCCTTGCTGCTGGCCGTGGTAATTGCCACTCAATACCGGTGCGGTACTGGTCGCTACACCGGGGGCATAGACCTGCACCGCACTGAGGCTGGAAACCAGATCCAGACTCGGCTCAACGGCCGCCAAGGGGGCCGCTGCGGGCATCGGCAGCGGTGTGGAGGCCAATGCGGCAGGAGGCTCTGGCAGAGGCTCGGGCTCCTGCGGCACCGGACGCTCGCGCACCTGCACCTCGGTCACCTCGTTCTGCATATTGATGACGATGGGCTTCTGCTCGCTCGCCACCTTCTCGCCCCGGGGCGGTTCAACCAAGGTGGCCATGAACAGCAGGATACCCAGACTGAGGGCAATCCCCAGCCCCAGGCTCATCAGCTTGTATTTCATTTCGGCGCCACCGCCACGGCGATATTGGCGATACCCGCCGCCTTGGCCTCATCCATCACCCGCACCACCTTGCCATGGGGCACCCGCTCATCGGCCTGGATAACCAGGCTGGCATCGGGTTGCTCCGCCAGCAGGCGGGCGATGGTGGCCTGTACCCGCTCCACATCGATCTGCTTGCGGTCGAGGAAGATCTGACCCTGAGCCCCGATCGCCAGCATGATGCTGGAAGATTTCTGCGCTTTGGCCTGACTGGCCTGGGGCCTGTGCACCTCGAGCCCGGCTTCACGCACGAAGGAGGTGGTGACAATAAAGAAGATCAGCATGATGAACACGATATCCAGCATGGGGGTCATGTCGATCTGCACTTCGTCACGCTGGCGTTTGGATTGCCGTCTCATTGCATTACCTTCTCTTCTCGCAGGCCGTCCCGGGTCTTGGCTAGCGCACGCTTGGCCTGACTCTCGAGCCGACTGAGTAACAACACGCCGGAGAGCGCCACCACCATGCCTGCCATGGTGGGGATGGTGGCACGAGAGATCCCGCCCGCCATGCTCTCCGGGTTAAAGCGGTTGGCCGCAGCCAACGCATCGAATACGCCGATCATGCCGGTCACTGTGCCCAGCAACCCCAGCATGGGGCAGAGCACCACCAGGGTGCGGATGAAGATCAGATGACGGTTGAGTTCCAGCTCGGCCTGCGCCAGCCAGCGGCTGCGGATTGCCCGTGCGTGCCAACTGTGGCGCTCGCGGCGAGCCAGCCAACGGCCGAGCAGCTGTTGCTGCAAGGGGCCGAACCCCAGATTGAGGTAGAGCAGCCGCTCGATCATCAAAATCCACATCAGCACCAGCAGGGCCAGAATGACCCAGAGCACAGGGCCACCACGGCCCATGAAGCTCTGCAGCTGTTGCCAGATGTCGAGCATCATGCTGCTCGCTCCATCCCGTTGTTATTGCTCTCGGCGCGCTCGGCCAGAATGCCGGCCACCTGCTGCTCAAGTACATTGGAGAGCTCGGTGAAGCGCGATTGCAGCAGGCTGTGGGCCAGGATCAGCGGAATGGCAGCAACCAGGCCCTGTACCGTGGTGACCAGCGCCATAGATATGCCACCCGCCATGATCTTGGGATCGCCGGTGCCAAACTGGGTGATGGCCTGGAAGGTACCGATCATCCCGGTCACGGTACCGAGCAGGCCCAGCATGGGGGCGATGGCCGCGATCACCTTGACCATACCGATGCCGCGCTCCATACGAGGAGTCTCCTGCAGGATCGCCTCATCGAGACGCAGCTCGAGGGTCTCCATGCTCAGCTCGGGGTGTTTGTCTGCCACCGTCAGCACCCGACCAAGGGCGTTGTCGGCATGGTACTCGCCGCTTTTGAGCTGGCGGCGCACCCGACCCAGTTCGCGGGAGAGGCTCCACAACCGTACTGCCGCAATTCCCAAACCGATGGCGGCCAGCAGCACGATAATGGCGCCGACCTGCCCACCTTGCTGTACCTGCTGCCAGAAGGTGGGCGCCTGCGCCAGCATCGCCAGCAGAGTGCCATGAGAAGGATCCAGCGGCAGCGCTTCCCCTTCCTGACCCTGATAAGCCGTAACGGCAGAGAGCACGCTACCGGGTAGACCCAGTACCGGGCTCAGGCCTTCGGCGGTCGGTTGCAGGAAGCCGTCGCTCCCCAGCAGGGCAAAGCTGCCAACCCGGGTCAGTGACTGCTCGCTGGCAGCCCCCTTTGCATCGAGCACCTTGCCGTTGAATTGGGCAATCCGGCCAGATTCTCGGATCTCCTGCAGCAGAGTGGCGGGCAGCAGGGCGAGGGCGGCGCGATCCGGCACCTGTTTATCCTGTGCCATGGCTTTCAGCGGGGCGAGACGCTCCGGGTACTGGCCCTCGACGGCGGATTCGCTCAGCAGCTTGACCGCATCGCTGGCGCTCTGACGGGTGACCGCGAAGATCTCGTTCATGTCGCCGGAGGCTTGCTCCCACTGGGCGTTAAGCTCGACCAGCTGCTTCTCGTTGCTGGCGAACTTGCCAGCCAGCTCCTTGCTCAGGCGCTGGGCCTCGGCCAGTCTGGCGCGGGCAGTGCCGAGCTCCCTGGCAACGGTCGCCAGATCTTGCTGAGCCTGCTGTTCACGAGCCTGTTCCTGCTGCTGCCACTCATCGGCGACAGCGGCGTTGGTACCGCAGAAGAGAGCAATAAGGAGGGGGAACCACTTCATGGTGACTCTCATGATTGGGCCTCCTGAGTACGGCTGACAGAGAGGGGGACATTGAGCAACTGGGGAACTTTCTTGTCGGCGGCCACATCCATCGCCTCGGCGATAGGGGAGAGCCACTGGCTGTCGAGGGCTTGCCACTGCTTAGCCTCGTCAGACCAGCGCCATGCCTGACTGCGATCGGCCGTCATTGCCAGCAGGGAGACCCGGCCCAGCGCCAGCACATCGACCCGACGCGGAGCACCATCCAGCTCCAGCTCGGCGGAATAGCTGTCCATCCGGCTGCCGTACTCGGCTTCAATCTGATAGGCCTGCAGCAGCTGACGGAATTTCTCTGCCTCGCTAACGTCTGCACGGGCCAGGGTCGCTTTCAACTGTTCAACCCGCGCCAGCCGATCTTCCTTGCGCAGCGGGATGTCATTTTGCACCAGCTGTTCCAGATCTGCCTGCATCTGCAACATCAGCGGGATCAAGCCCTGACGGGTCTCTTGCACCGCTTCCAGCTGCTGGCTCAATTTACCCAGCTCATTTTGCTGATCGGCCACCAGAGATTGCATGTAGCGGTTGTAGGCTTCGAGGTCACGCAGTTGCAGCTGGGCGTTTTGCAGCTCCAGTCGTGCGGCAACGGCGGCATCGGCGGCTTTTTCCACCCGCTGCTGGGAGGCTTTCCCGGCAGCTATGCTGTTCTTGAGGGCGGGAGCAACCAGCTCATCCCCGATGGCAGCAAAGTGGACTGACAGTGGCAGCAGGGCCACACCCCATAATTTGTTCATTGAAATACATCTTACTAATGATAACTATTATCATTATCTCAAATGCAGGGCGGACTGGCAACGAGAGGATTTTCTTGGCCTTTATGCACAAAAACAGGATAATTTTTAAGCACGCACGGAATAAGTGGCGCCAATAGCCACCGCACAAATATAAATAACGAGAAAAAATCTTTTCGATCAGTGTGATAGAGATCGAAAAAGGAGAAAGTAATGCTCAACGATGCGATCTGGGAACATATAGACAAGTTCACCAAGGCAACAAAAACCAGCGATATCCAGCAACTGCTGGAGCGCTTCAGTCATCAAATGGGCTTCGATTACTTTCGGCTGCTGATTATTTTCCCCATCAGCATGCAAAAATCCCACGTGGCACTGTTCAACAACTGTCCGACCACCTGGTTTGACGCCTATAGCGAAAACCAGTATCTGACCCAGGACCCGGTGGTCTATCTGGGGCTGAAACAGACCCAGCCGATCTTCTGGAACAAGCTCGACTGCGACTCGCCCTGGCTGCCCAGCGCCAGCCGCGACGTGATGAACCTGGCCGCCGATTTCGGGGTACGCAATGGCGTCTCCTTTCCGCTGCACACCCCGCAGGGGGAGCACGGCATCCTCTCATTCATCACCAAGGAGAAATCCAACTCCGACCTGATGTTTGAAAATGTCCCGCTGCTGTCGTTCTGCGCCAGCTACATCTTCAACTCCGCACTGCAACTGATCAAAAGCAGACCGGATATGATGAAATACCTGACCGAACTGTCGGATCGGGAGAAGGAGTGCCTGTTCTGGGCCAGCGAGGGCAAGACCTCCTGGGAGATCGCCACCATCCTCGGCATCAGTGAGCGGACGGTCAACTTCCACCTGACCCAGGTGACCAACAAGACCGACTCAAAGAACCGCAGTCAGGCCATCGCCAAAGGGATCACCAGCGGCATCATAGTGCCCTCCCTCGACGAGGTCACCATCACCAACCTGCGGCTGTCGTAACCCCTCAGCCGAAACAAAAAGAGCCGCAATTGCGGCTCTTTTTCATTTGAGAGAGTGACTTACTCAACGGTCACTGATTTTGCCAGGTTGCGCGGCTGGTCGACGTCGGTGCCCTTGATCAGGGCGACGTGGTAGGAGAGCAGCTGCAGCGGCACGGTATAGACAATGGGGGCGATCACCTCTTCCACATGGTTGAGGTTCATGACCCGCATGGTCTCGTCGCTCTTGAAGCCGGTATCGGCATCGGCGAACACGTAGAGGATACCGCCACGGGCGCGCACCTCTTCCACGTTGGACTTGAGCTTCTCCAGCAGATCGTTGTTCGGCGCCACCACAATGATGGGCATCTCGGCATCGATCAGCGCCAGCGGGCCGTGCTTCAGTTCGCCAGCGGCATAGGCTTCGGCGTGGATGTAGGAGATCTCTTTGAGCTTGAGTGCCCCTTCCATGGCGATGGGGTACTGGCTGCCACGGCCGAGGAACAGACTGTGCTGCTTGTCGGCAAACTCTTCGGCCAGGGTTTCGATATCCTTGGCCAGCGCCAGGCTCTCTTTAATACGCAGCGGCAGGGCTTGCAGCGCCTTGACCAGTTCGGCCTCGGCGGCGGCGCTCAGGTGACCACGGCAGTGACCGACCGAGGCCACCAGCATCAGCAGGCCAGCCAGCTGGGTGGTGAATGCCTTGGTGGAGGCCACACCAATTTCTGCCCCCGCGCGGGTCATAAAGGCCAGATCCGATTCACGCACCAGCGAGGAGCCCGGCACGTTGCAGATAGCCAGCGAGCTCATGTAGCCGGATTCCTTGGCCAGACGCAGCGCCGCCAGGGTATCGGCGGTCTCGCCGCTCTGGGAGAGGGTCACCAGCAGGCTGTTGGGGCGCACTACCGATTTGCGATAGCGGAACTCGGAGGCGATCTCCACATCGCAGGAGACGCCAGCGATCTCTTCGAACCAGTAGCGAGCCACCATGCCGGAGTGATAGGAGGTGCCGCAGGCGACGATCTGCACGTGCTCGACCTTGTCAAAGATAGCGCGAGCGCCGTTGCCGAACGATTCGACCACCACGTGATCGCTGCCCAGACGCCCTTCCAGGGTATTGGTGATCGCTTTGGGCTGCTCGTGGATCTCTTTGAGCATGTAGTGACGGTATTCGCCCTTGTCACCGGCATCGTGGGAGAGTTCGGACTCCTGCTCTTCACGCACCACGGCGTTGCCGTTGGTATCGAAGATATGCACATCGCGACGGGTCACCTCGGCCACATCACCCTCTTCCAGGAAGATGAAGCGACGGGTCACCGGCAGCAGCGCCATCTGGTCGGAGGCGATAAAGTTCTCGCCGATACCGCGGCCGATCACCAGCGGTGAACCGGAACGGGCAACCACCACGCGGCTGTCGTCGCGGCTGTCCATCACCACGGTACCGTAGGCACCGCGCAGCTGCTTCACCGCAGTCTGCATGGCGGCCAGCAGGCTGCCGGCGCTCTTCAGCTCGTGATGGACCAGATGGGCAATCACCTCGGTATCGGTGTCGGAGCTGAACACATAACCCAGCGCCTTCAACTCTTCCCGCAGCTCTTCGTGGTTCTCGATGATGCCGTTGTGCACCACCACGATATGTTCGGAAACGTGGGGGTGGGCATTGCGCTCGGAAGGCTCGCCGTGAGTGGCCCAGCGGGTATGGGCGATGCCGGTACCGCCGTGGACGGACTGCTCGTCAAGCGCCTTGGCCAGCTCGGCCACCTTGCCCAGACGGCGAACCCGCTGCAACGGCTGGTTGGCGCTGAACACGGCCACACCGGCGGAGTCATAACCGCGGTACTCCAGACGGCGCAGGCCCTCCACCAGAATTTCAGCCACATCACGTTGGGCAACAGCCCCGACGATGCCACACATACACTTCTCCTTGAGATGCAAATCGTAAAGTCAGTTGGATGGTTCAGAGCTCGATGTCAGCAAGTGACCGGGGCGCAGATAAGCGTCACCCCCTGGGCTTGAATCTGTTCTCTGGCCTCGCTGGCCAGCCCCTCGTCGGTCACCAGGGTATGGATGCTCGACCAGGGAAGTTCGAGATTGGGGATCTTGCGGCCGATCTTTTCCGATTCGACCATCACAATGACCTCCCGCGACACCTCGGCCATCACCCGCGACAGGCCCACCAGCTCGTTGAAGGTGGTGGTGCCACGTTCCGGGTCGATGCCGTCGGCACCGATAAAGAGCTGGTCGAAGTCGTAGGAGCGCAGCACCTGTTCCGCCACCTGCCCCTGGAAGGATTCGGAGTGAGGGTCCCAAGTGCCACCGGTCATTAACAGGGTAGGCTCATTTTCCAGCTCGCGCAGGGCACCGGCCACATTGAGGGAGTTGGTCATCACGATGAGGCCGCGCTTGTTGCCCAGCATAGGGATCATGGCGCTGGTGGTGCTGCCGCTGTCGATGATGACGCGGTTGTGATCACGCAGCCGCTCGGCCGCCGCACGGGCAATGGCTAACTTTCGGTTCGAAACTTGTTCAGGATTGGCCTCGACCACCATCTCGCTCGGCAAGGGGACAGCGCCACCGTAACGGCGCAGCAGCAGGCCGCCGGTCTCCAGTACCGCCAGATCTTTACGGATAGTCACTTCGGAGGTAGAAAAGTGTTTGGCGAGGGCGTCGACGCTCACTTCACCCTGCTCTTGTACCAGGGTCACTATGGTGTGTCGGCGTTGTTGAGTATTACGTTTGGTCATTTTTAAGTTTCGATCCGAAAGAACATCGGAATATTAGCCCCTTTTTCGGAAAAATAAAACAGCAAATAGGATCCGATTTGGTTCGATGCCAGAATGGGGTGCCAATTTGCGACGAGGATGCCATGCAAAAGAGAGTCATCTGGCTGGTGGAGGATGAGGCCAGCATC